>CAZMPT010000074.1:0-5222 GCA_964568285.1 uncultured archaeon
TGAGGAATGGGGACTTGGAAGTGTAACTAACTATCCACCAACAACGAGTTCACAAGACTCCAGTATCCATCGAAACCACTTTGCAGTACATGGTTCCGTAAGTTTGCTTTTTGAATCTGCAGTTTCAGAGGATTACTCTGAAAGAGTTAAGCTACAAGCGTGGGCAGCACTGGCTGTAATTGATGATGTAGTGGAGAATCCAGACTACTATCTAGATGCCAGACAATCTTCTGATAATGAAGGCCAAGAGGGAAACGATTTGGTCCATGCCTATCTCTTTGAATGTAGCGATCCTGCTGCTTTAGAAACAATCAGAATCTTAGAGGATCATGGATTTTATCTTGGAATTAAAACTGACAGCGAAGGAATTACTTCTGTGCATTACGAAACTTTCGTCCCAAGAAGCAACTTTCCAAACGGTACTGTGGTAGTTCCAATGAATCAAATAGGATGGAGAAGCATAAGTGAATTAATGGAATACACCTCTGACAAAGACCAACACTACACCAATTCTCCTAAGGATCGAGGTATGGATGCTTGGAGAGCACTTGAAACAATAGAATTCGAAATACAAAACAATATTTGTCTAGCTGCGGAGAATTAGTCGTAAATGTTAAATATTGGGGCAAATCGGACCAAACATGGCAGAGTTCTTCTGTGACATTGAAATCCTACGGAATGAGGGTGAATTTGAAGCACGTGTAGAAGGAATAACACCTAATGTGATGTCATTAAAGAGTGACAATTTAGAAGAATTACTAGAACAGCTTACAATAGAATTGGAAGATAAATTGAATTAATCGGAGTCTAGATAAGCTGACATCCATTTGGTACAATAATTGAGATGTGCACTACTAAATCTTTGATCTTCCTTCAAATCAGTTATGAATTCATCAAATCCTGAATAAAAATCATAGGTTAGAACCCTTGAGATAAAGTTGAACATGACCACCATTGAGGCATCTATGACACAGCACATATCGCTGAGATATTCTTTACTCAGTTGAGGGATAATCATTGAAGTTCCCATAATTGCCTTCTGTTCGTCGTTACCAAAATGCCTCTTAAGACGCGATATATCATGCGTTTTTTCCTCGGAATGGGCATAACCTGACAATTTGCCATATCTTGAATAATTCCTAAAATTATGGTATTTCTGCTCGGGATTGGTAAATTCCCATGATATCAATTGCTTCAACAATTCACTGAAAGACAATTCCTGCTTCAGACCAGAAACCATATCTAGGAATTGTGCGTTATCTAGAATCTTATCTCTATTTGCTCTGTAATTTTTTAATTGATTAACTAAGTCACCATAGCTTTCCTGAACCGATGATGAAAGTTTAACTTTCCAGAGGCCAGACTCATGCTGAGAAAGGGCCAACTGATTCAAGAAAACTCCGCGCATATGGCATTCGATGAAACTCCGCAAAAGTGAATATGCAATATTGTAATTTCCACAGAATGATTGGTAAACTGAATTAATTAGAATCTTCTGAGATTCCAAGTGGTGGTGGTTAAATGCTCCCAGAAGAACTGCCGCCTGCTCTTGTTGGGATGCATCTTCTTCATAAGCAATAATTTCCAAATAAACTGAATTATATAGTGAAAAAGCATCCATCCCTCTTTCAAAATTGTCAATCTTAGTTTGGACTTCCAAATCTATTTCTGGTGTTGACCTCTGGATTATAGAATCTGCAATACCTCTATAGTGTTCTTCCATAATCAAAGTGTGACTGGCCCACCTAATGGAAGTGGTGCCAATGGTTCAACTGTTTCTCCTCGTAGAGATGGCCCCTCTGCAAAAGTCCCGAATATTCCATTCTCCCCGCTTGGATTGTGAGCCAAACCAAACCAGGGTCTGCCATATTGATCTATAACCATATCAATGAAGTCTCCAAAACCACCACAACGATCGTAACCACAATCCTGCTTAGCATTCTCTAGTGGATCATCTGGCGTATTGACAAGAACCGTAGTGAGTAATGGATTTGGATTCAAAGAATCTGTCATAACTGTCATGTAACCATTCCATGTTGATCCGCCATTTGTAGTTCCAATGTACCCAATAGCTACTCTTCCCTCTGATCCTGCTGCTATTGTAACAAATCCAGTCCCATTAACTCCAGGCGGGCCAATCATAATTGGGTCACTCCAAGTATCGCCCTCATCTTGTGAATAACTGTAATATGGTAAATTATTGATTCCTATCCATGAAGCATGAACATAATCTGAGTCGTCAGCTGCAACCGCAACTTCTTCAAAATTCCAAGTGTCGGCTGTTCCAGTATCCTGTGTAGGAAGAACGTGCTCTGTCCAATCAAAACCTCCATTTGTGCTACGATAAACTGAATAACCTGCGCCGTCACAACTTGGATTACCTCGATAGAAATTACCATTATTAGATCCTACAATGTGGCCTGTTAATCCACCACTATCGCATCCTGAAGGCGCTCCCTCATTCTCAGGACTCCAAGTAATACCTCCATCAAATGAAGTACTACAAAGTGGTGCAGGGTAATTGCCATTTACACAGAAAACGTAGGTTGTATCATAACAATTAACCGGCTGAGCACACGGATATGGTGACGAAGCAATAGTCTGATGATCCTGAAGTGTATATGGCCAAGTTATTGCTGTTGGCCCTCTCCAAGAACTTCCCTCATTCTCTGAGAATTCAACCGTCATTCCAGACAGTACATGCATGTCAAATTTCATTAAAGCGTCAGTCCAAAGATCAACGTATAGATATGGATCATTACTATTAGGTACCCAGGGAGGGCCAACATCAGTACATGAATAATCAGAGAGATTTGTCATTGTTACAAGATTTGTGCATTGAATTATGGCTGTAGCTCCTCCTGAGCCTGTGCCCCAGCTTGTCATGTAAACATTGTCTTCCATTGTAACGCCAATTGTTGGTTCAAAAGTTGTAGTTCCGATGCCATAGTAAGTTCCCTCACTAAAGATTGGAATATTATTTCCAAATAACAATGATGTTCCATTAGCCTCATAAAATTCAGAAGCGTTAAGGGCCCCATCAAAATGGTAGTATGTTGTCCCTGGAATAGGTGATGCGAAATCGAAAGGGGTTGGTTCTACTACAGCAATTCTATTGTCCTCTGTATCAAGACATCCACTTATGGAAGGCATTACCAAAAGTGCAACTATGATAAGTGACAACCTGTTCATCAATAAGCAAGGGCCGTTTCGGGTTTATAAAGACAAATTGTGGACTAATTTATCCCATTTTGAGTGTTAGAGGGCCTCCAACAGGAAGCATCTCTAAATAATTCAAATCACCATACAAAGCTGGGCCTTCTGTAAAAGTTGCAATAATGGCTTCATCATAACCTGCTGTATTGTGTGCTAAAGCAATCCACGGTCTTCCTTCATCGTCTAGTTCAACATCAATGAAATCACCGAAACCACCACAACGTCTTGCTCCACAATCTGAAGTTATATCAAGAGGGTCATCAGGATGATTGACAGCTACGCTGGTAATTAGTGGATAGTCTGCAAAAGCGTCTGTCATAATTGCCATATATCCCGACCAACCGATATTTGTGGCATTAGTTGCGGCATCGTTGACTTCTCCAATATAACCTATTACAACTCTGCCTTCAGATCCTGCAAATATCGTTGGAAAACCTGTTTCAGTGACCCCTGGTGCTGCAACCATCATTGGTTCACTCCAAGAATCTCCCTGATCTCTGGAATAGGAATACCAAATCATATAATCATCTGCAATCCAAGTTGCATAGAGGTTCCCTTCATCGTCAACTGCTGTGGCTACTTCATGTGCATGCTGCAATTCTGGATGCATGCCTATCTCTGAAGTAATTGTGTGTTCTGTCCAAGTTGATCCTCCATCAACAGAACGATAAACTGCAGGACCGTCACAAGAAGGATTGCCGCGATATATTGTGCCATCGTGTCCTCCCGCAAGGTGAGCATGAAGACCAGAGCACTGGGATGTCCCAACTGGATATCCAGGCCTCTGTGCATCCCAAGTTAGCCCTCCATCTAGAGATCTTGAACATTGTGGACCTGCTGCTGCTGAACCCGTATTTATGCAATAAACATATACAACGTCTCCTGAAATTGCATTCGAATGGGGCATTGAGGCAATACTTTGATGATCTTGTGGTACTGCATAACCATGTGTGGGGAAGGGAGTACTCCAAGTGTCTCCATCATTATCGGAATATTCTACATTAATGACTGCGAGCGCATGCATGTCAAATTTGACGAGCCTGTCTGTGAATTTATCCACGTAAATATAGGGATCATTAGAATTTGGTGTTTGGCCAGAACCACCTTCATCTCCACCTAAAAAAGGACCTACATCTTCCCAAGACTGCCCTTGATCCAGTGAGCGAATTATGTGTGTACCTTCACCAGCTCCATTCCAATTGGTAAAGAATATTGCACCAGAACCTGTAACTCCGATAGTGGGCTCAAATGTATCAAAACCTGTGCCATAATAGGTTGCATTAGCAAAATATGGAATGTTATTGCCAGTCAGATTAGCTGTAATATTCGAGCTCAGGACTGCTACGGAATCTGTTGCATCAACTGGCCAAGGATTAGCTAAAGTCCCTGCATAGTGATACCAAGTAGTAACTGGCAAAGGTCTTCCAAAATCAAATGGACCTGACTCTTCAATAACAACTCTATTGTCTTCAGGTTCTAGACATCCTCCAAATGCGGGCGTAACCAGAAAAACGATTAAGAATGACCAAAATTTCTTCATTGCAATCCACCGATACGACTTTATTTAGACTTATGGAACAAAACAATTCGATTTGTATTGGTTCCTGTCCTCATGTTATTGATTCCCCAAATATTAGATGTCTTTGTAAAATCCTGAGAATTTACCATCACACCAGCACAATCAAAACCAGATTTTACTCCCAAGGGAACGACATATTCATCCAACTCAATCTTACCATTATTGACTTCACCGACCTCAAAAGCAACCCAACCTCCTGAAACTGTAATACGATAAAGCTCTTCAAAAACACTTGACATAAGATTTGACCAGGATTCGACATTTCTGCACAATGATATTTTCTTCTCAACTTCCGCGATATCTATGTCATTAAACCAGCATCTTAGCCAGTTATCATCTGCATATCTCACTATATTCAAGAATGGGGGGGAAGTTACTGTGAGATTAATTGAGCAATCTTGGATATGTGAGGTTTCTCTTGAATCCT
>CAZMPT010000075.1:0-5181 GCA_964568285.1 uncultured archaeon
CAAGTTTAGTTCAAGAAAAAATTGTGAAAATGATTAATGAAAAAACGAAAATGACTATACTGAATGATAAGAATGGCTTCATTCATGCTGTAGATGTCACACCTTTTTTCAGATTCCATGATGATGTAGCTATAAGCATATTTGATTCCGAAGAATCAACAACAGTTTGGTTGCAGAGCCAGTCTAGACTAGGAATTTATGATTTGAATGTTAACGAAAAGCGCATACAATCACTACACGAAAAAATCTCTGCTTTAGATTGATTATTTACGTATTCTTGAAAGCAGGGGAACTTTACGATTTTTGCGCCAAGATTCTATTCGCTGACGTACACCCGATTTTGTATTCTCGGACCAATTGCGTAATCTAGCTGAAACTGTATTTGATTTCCAATAGTCCTCACACTCGTCGGAGAGTGTGACTATGTTTTCCATCACTTCATCTGTGAATTGACGTAAGGTGTCTGAATTAACATCAGAATGGTCAAAATAAATAGGATCTCCAAATTTGTAGAAGAATTTTCTCCATGGGCGTGGAATACGCTTTGAAACTGGCCAAACATCATCTGTTTGGCGAATAGCAACTGGAACAACAGCTGCACCCGTTGCAGCTGCCAAGCGTGCGACTCCTGTTTTTCCTTTCCCCATTTCTCCATCTCTTGAACGTGTACCCTCTGGAAAGATTCCAATAGCTCCACCTTCCTTCAAAACCTCAATAGCACCATTAAGTGCGTCTGAACCCCCAGTCTCACGATCTACTGGAATGACTCCAACCCGCTTGAAAACCAGCCGTCTAACTGTTCCATCAAAATGCTCTTTTTTGGACATATATGATATCGGACGTTTAACGGCCGTCATGATAAACGCAGGATCTATGTGTGACAAATGATTGGCAGCGACAATCAACGGTCCATCTACTGGAATTTTGGCTCTGTCAAGATATCTTGGTCGGAACATTATGCGTAGAAATGTACCAAGAGTTAATCTCGTGGTCATGTATGACAGAGGTTCGCGAACAGCCATAATTAGACTGATAACGAACTGTGATTTATAATCTTGGGGTTTTGTAGAATCTAAACCAGTGATTGTTCTTCAAGAACAACCGTCTGAACTTCAGATAAACTATTCAAGGCATCCTCAACTTCAGTTGCAAATCCTTCTCTATCTATGCCCATTATAACTATCATAATGGCATTAAGTCCAAAAGCAAAAGGTCTGATTTCATGAGCGCCAAGGCTCGCATCCTCAGGAATAACACTAGGTATCGACTTAACAATTGTATCCGTATTTGATTCGGGTGATTCAGGCATCAATCTATACTTCAGGGCGACTTCTCCCATAAGGTCATCCCCTCGGGGGGCGTTTAATTAATTTGGCTTAACTGCAAGAAATATTATTAAGTAGGGCGCAAAATGACAACTGAGTAGTATGGCAATAGATGAAGATTATCTTTCGAGTTATGAGAAGGTTGCAACTTATGATGGAGAGAACCAACCTATCCAAATTTATGCCAAGGATCAATCCGCCTATGGCGGAATAGGAAGTGACAAACTTGGTGTTTGGGGTGAAGTCGTTGGTGTTGATTTCGACCTATGTGTCGCTGATGGTGCTTGTATAGATGCGTGTCCAGTTGAAGTATTCGAATGGATAGACACACCTAATCATCCAGAATCTGATAAGAAGGCAATAATGATAAGAGAAGAAGAATGTATCATATGCAGAGCGTGCGAATCTGTTTGCCCTGTCGAAGCAGTTCTTATTACTGAAGACTGAATAGGCACTGCATGGAAACTCCTGAACTACGAGTTGGTGGATGGGAAAAAGAAGGTAGAGGTAAATGGTTCAAAAGGATATTTTCATTGATTCTTATTTCTTTGCTTGGTTTTCTAATTATTGGACCTGCTTTAGTTGAATATCAAAGTGCGGATCCTGAAGATTCAACGTATCTAGAAGCTGGCCTATGGAATGGACCCTTTGAAATTGAGGCTATGAAAGAGTTCAATGGTCACTTAAAAATTATAAGCCAAAAGTACGAAACTGCAGATGGTAAATCTGGCAAATTAGTTGTTTTGTCAATTAGTTCCCTATTAAACTTAGAGTCTCAGATTAGTATTATAGTTCAAGATAAAGTAAAGGCAGAAGCTGAGAATCAAGGGCTAACACTCGTTGGAAAGGGTGTAGTTCACAACAGAGAAGATGATGACTTCCATCCAAGTACAACAATTTATCAATGGGATGCAAAAGTTGAAGACTCAAGTTTCTTTGAAAAGGGAGAGGATGTCATCGTCAAAGCGATTTTCTGGACACCTTACAGAGGAATGGTATCTATTGATGGTGGATTTCAAACAATAGTTTGTATAGCATTTAGCACGAATCCAACAACTATAAATCAAGCTGTTGAAATTGTCGAGAACGTCATCTAGAAAATATTATGAGATTTTGTCCCAAGTGTAAAGCATTAATGATGCTAAATAGAGAAACCAATGAGATGGTTTGCAAAAGACCTAATTGTGGACACAAAGAACCGAATGAGAAAAAAGCTGAGATAACTACTAAAGAAAGGATTGATAGAAAAATAGTTGTGACAGAAGGCATAGAAGGGACGCTACCAACTACCAAAATTATATGTGAAAAATGTAAGCACAATGAAGCTACTTGGGTGATTAGACAAACCAGAGCTGCCGACGAGCCCTCAACTAGAATTTACCAATGCACAAATTGTAGACATAAGTGGCGTGAATACTAAACTAAACGGCCATTGGATTTCAAAATTTTATTCTTGAGATACGATATCAGTTCATCTCTCAACTCAGATGACTCACTTATGTCTGATGCATGGCATATTAATTCTAGTGCACTGCGCAATGACTCTTCACCACCTATAGTCCGTAAAAAAATCATTGACAGATGAACTGATTCATCCAAACTAGATTTTGCAGAGTGATAAATTATAGAGCGTGAATTCTCCTCTTTAAAACTACTTAGATGCATTCCCGGTAACTTGCTACATATATTCGTTAACTTGTTTACTGTCAAACCTTCTACGTTTATGGATATGTGTGAGGTGTGATCCTTATACTCTAAACGCAGTTCACCATGTTCATTCTCGGTAATCTCATATGGTTCAATATAACATCCTAGAAAGTCCGTCTCAATGTCACCAAGCCATGAGGTATATGATCTGCCCACTTCATCCTGATATTGAACTATCATAGCTACACGCGTAAAGGTTCGATTAACTGGACTAAATGTAAAAACAGGAGAGTATGATTCATTCGCATCTAAGTAATCTAAACGTATTACTCCAGATAATGGTTCTATTAAATTGAGACCACTACCTTCTATCTTAATCCTTAAAAAAATGTTTCTCAATGAACCTTTAGAAGCATTCTTTAGATTAAGGCCAAGAACTACTCTATCTTTGCATGTGAAATTTAATGAATCCAGAAAAATATGATCTGTGTTGTCAGAATAATCTACAAATGCAATGTGATTGTCAATTTTGCTTACAATTAATTTTTGTTTCTCCTGACGAATCTCTGCGCTTTGCTGATATGTTGCTAAAAAATTACGTGGCTGATTATCTAATTGACCTGTTTTCAACCATTCGATAATCAAATCTTTAACATTAGATTCCAAAGATTTTACATCATTCTTAGTGCTTTTAATCAAACCTTTTATATTTATTATCTCTTCAGCTACACCTTTCTTGGCCTCTTTCAAAAAATGCTGAATGAATGAAGTTGTTTCCTCACTATCCTCCGGTTCCTCAGATTTGTATTTATCTAATTTAACTGACATGAACATAGCTCTTTCCAAAATATCATTCAATTCTGAAGTGTCATTCAAGTCCCTATGTAATGAATAATAAGCATACAACTGAGGTACCATCTCATCAGTTTGCGCACCTTGAAGTTCCAATTGTTCCATAAAGTCAGGTAGGCCATCTAAATAACCAACATGACGCTGATGAAGATTCGTTAGGCGCTTGTTCACAGAAGTTATTATGTTAAAAGACTCCTTGATGAGACTAAATTTACCAGACTGAAGCGATTTGGCTTTATCAATGTCATATTTAATACGATCCAGATTCTCCTCATAAACTAAAACCTTAGAAATTAAATTCTCCGATTTATGGAGTTCCTCATCAAAGGTTTTTCTCAAAAAACCTTCGTTCTGAAACCAATGAAGCTTAGTCTCTGACGCAACAACTACATCTCCACCATAACTGGGAAAAGAAAAATCGATGATTTTTTCCCTAGCCTGATGAGACCAAGCTTGTTTACCATGATAATCAATAATGTGAAATACCCTGTTAGAAAAAACACCTGACATTTTACCTGATTCTAAACTAAATGCTCCCAGAAGATTTTCTTTAGAGCGGTAAGTCCAAATTTCATCACCATTGCGATCCTGACAAACTAAGGATTTCGAATCTGATGTGAAAACGTGTTTTGTACCATCATTTGAAAACGATACGTTTGTTATAATCTTGCCTTCTTTTCGCCATAACTCAAGCCCTCCATATGAGAAGGCATACATTGTACTTCCTGATACAGTTATAAAATAATTATCCGTGCAATAAACATCGGAATGCACAGTATCAGATTTCAAGTCAAGTAATTTGCCATCTAGTTCGAGAATGAACAAACCCAAATCTGTAGAAATTACTATTTTTTTGTCCGGGGTAAATGAAAAGTTTACTATTTTACCATCGAAGATTGATTCCTGTATGACTTCGCCAAATCTGCCTATGATGCTCAGTGAATTCTCCTTTGATATAGCAATAAAGTCAAAATTAGACATTATGCTTAATGTGCTATGCTCGTTAACCATATCATACTCCCATTTTATCTGTCCCCAAGAATCATAACAAATCAAATTTGTTGACGTTAGTGCAAGTATGGAATTCTCAGAAACATAGATTTGTTTACCTTTTTTCAAAGGTATGCTTTCCAGCAATTCTCGATTAGTAAAAACATCAATTGAAGACCCAGTAAGAGCTGCGACAATATCGCCTTTCAAATCACAGGAGATGTCGATTATTTTATTGCTCACTGACTGACGAGCTAATAGTTTTACTGGCTTCCATGAATCAAGCTTAATTGATGTGCTTCTCAACATCTGGTTTTGGCCTCAGAATAGTGGCACAAGAGTTAGGCTAAATAAGAAAAATGGGTGG
>CAZMPT010000076.1:0-5176 GCA_964568285.1 uncultured archaeon
TTGCACAATTAGCTGAAGAGAACGTTTACGTCGGTGTTCAGAAAGTTGCTGGAGGTGCTAACCTACCAATGGCCAGACTTACAGAACTTAGGACTGACTACCCCAGCCTGCGAACAATTCGAGGCAGGGAAACAAATGGGGAAGCAACCATGTTCGCGATTCACCTCCCTGATGGTAAACAACGAACCAATGATGGATACTACGAGTGCGTAGTAGATGCAAATTCAATGATAACATATGTCCTTAATACCCTCACATGTGACAGGCATCCACATGCATATTCCCGGATAACTATACCTGGAACAAAACGACAAAGTTACGGGGTCTGCCAGGGAAATGTTGGTCAAATTATAGGGATCAGTGCAGATCCTATTGAGATTATGGGGTCTTACCTCAATCATATTATCTCAGTACTAAACAGTTAGGAGGGTATGAAATGCAGAAATTAGTAGATAGTAATGGGTTTGGCAGGGTCGGCCTCACAGAAAATGAACTTCAAGAGTTACGCGTACTCTATCCAAGTGCTCAAGCAATCAAACATTTAAGATTAGGAACTGGACATATTGGAGGTTTTATTTTGAATCTCAAAGGAGTTGTTTCACACCATAATTCATCTGAAATATTCTATCGCATACTCATTGATGTCAGAGGTTTTCCACTTCAAAAACCAAATGCATTTGTCCTATCTCCAAGTGATGATGTGATTGACCATTGCAATATCTACCATGAGAATAATTTCTCTATTCTTCCCAACAAACAAATTTGTGCAATATGTGATGGTGTGGATGCAAAAGATGCATTTGACAATTGGCCCCCTGATCGGGCCTTTCGAATTCTAGCTTGGTTAAATCACATTCAAAGTGTGCTCTGTAACCCAAATCCAGAGGACCGTGCGAGGAATATCTAAGTGGTGAATACATGGAGAAAATAAAAATAACATTGAATGCGAGTAAATTGTTACCAGGTGTAATGCCACCTCAAGCACTTCAGGTCACTGTTGATGAGGATGGACTCACCCAACTGATTCGAATAAACGGTCCACGGATAAACAATATTGGAGAAGGACCTCTTGAAGGAGTTGCGCGTACTTTGTTACGAGTTTCCACTGGTGCGTTGCCAGAATTTGAACAGGCAGATATGTCAATTATGTCTAATGATGAAAGAGTGATACTTTCTACACCTGGTTCGGGTCTTCAAATTGAGTTTGAGCGTGCAGGATTAGAAGAGCTAGCTTGCCGTTTACTTCTTATTCACAGAGATATGACTGGTTCACTCCTAGAAAAACCCCAAAATGGTGTCTCTCTCAATGAAATTCCGTTTGGAAAATTAGTGAATAATAATTTTAATCAGGAGGTGGAGGAAATTGACTTACTCTGAAGAACATCGATACCATCGTCAATTAGGATTGATTGATCAGGATGCTGTTTCATCCATGAAAGTGTCTCTTGGTGGTGATGCCCAACTCGTTATGGCTACCTTGACACAACTAGCATGTGCAGGTGTAGGTACCGGACCTGAAGGTTCAATCTCAATACGCATACCACAAGAAAATAGATTAGAAAATAATAGACATTCATGGGTTTTTGCAGTACCTAATAAACTTGAAATATGGGGTGATTTGACTATGATCCTAAAAGAATCACATGATATCAACTTGGATTTTTCATTAAAATCTGATACGACACACATTGAATTTTCAAGAGGTGAAAATAACCGTGAAGAAGCTGATCTTTACGCTACTATTTGGCATGGCCAAGCAGTATTATCAAAATCTCCATTGAAATTTGATGATGCCCCCAATATCTCGCCATCAATGATAGATGCATCATTAGAAGTAGCGTTAGCAGCAGCAGCCGTACAGAGATTATTTGCTATGAATGGTGTAATTAAAGAAAATATGCTTTCAGATACTTGGGTGACCTTGACTGGTCGAGCTGATGGATTAATGCCAGATGAAGCTGTAAAACAATATTCCTCAATTCATGGTGGTGCAACTGCAACACTATTACCAGATGGCAGTGGAAGTTTGCTAAGATTTAGAATTGCTCTTGAATCTACACCTCCTGAATTACTAAAGGGGATTATTCATTCCTGCACAATGCCAGAATTGCTATCTAATGATTGGTTAATGGAAGTTGGTCCTTTCCCCGTTGAATTAAATAAACAGGGTGAAGTAATCTGTTCAAAACTAAAACTACCTGCACAAATTAATTCTGCAAATATCCTTGTTCTTGGAACAGGAGGATTGGGGAGTTGGGCTACACCATTATTTGTGAGTGGAGTAAATCTTGAAAATCTCAATATCTCTTTGGTTGATGCTGATTCATCTGTAGATATTCACAACTTGAATCGCCAAGTTCTCTACACACCCAAAGAAGTTGGAATACCAAAAGCACCGGCTGCAGCAGTACGTATTGGGGAAATTTTTGGTGAGCACCTCAATGTCACAGCGATTCAAAATCGATTGGAGCAACGACATACAACTCCAGTAATTGAAGTGGAAAAATTAGATGACCATGTGCCCATTTCATTAGATGAATTGGTGGGAATCGAGGATGTCATTGATGACAAACCACTGAATGAAGCAATTGAAAATATGGATATTGCACTTGCCTGCCTTGATAATCAATTCGCACGAACAATGCTAAACAAATGCTGCATCTCTAACGCGGTCCCTATGATCAATGGTGGTGGTGAAGCTTTTTCTGGTGTTGTTGAGGTTCTAGAGAATGGAACTTGCATGACGTGCCGGTATGGAAAAGATGCTGCTTACACTCAAGAAATCATTTCGTGTCAAGAAACTGGAACTAGACCGGTTGCATCTATTGTTACAACAACCGCGTGGGTTGGAGCAATGCAAGCAGCACTTGCACTCCTGAATCTTGCTGGAATAAAAGGGCACAGAGAAGGAATGTCCTGGGATAATGGAATTGTACACGATAGGCCTGTTGGTGGTTTACCTTGGATTAAAGGAGAATGCTCATGTCATATTTGACAGGAAAAAGCGGTCACAAATTGATAATTGGAATGAGGTAACTAAAATGACTGAAAAAATGACACTAAGAATCCAAGATCTGCCTGCCGAATATGCCCATCAAGGCATTGTTGCTGTTTCAGATGAAATACTTGCAAAACTGAATGCTAAACCAGGTGATACTGTCTCTATCTATGGGGGTCGAGAAACTTGGGGGAAACTGATTGTTCATGAGGAAATTGAGGAAGGAGTTGTGCATGTAGATGCCACCACACGATTGAATGCTTCAGCACCCGAAGGAAGTCAAATTTTACTTGAAACTGAAGAATCAACCCCACTTAACTCTATCACTCTTGCACGCGTAGGGCGCGCGCCTGAGGAAGACATCGAACAAATGATTCGAGGGAGATTAAAAGACAGAATTCTATGTCAAGGAGATCATATTACTCTTCCAGTTCCTGGTGGTGTACTAGAACTACAAGTTGTTCGCTGCCGACCAAAGAAAGGATTTCTATCAGAGAATACTAAGGCCACAATCCATCGTAAAGCGGCAAAACGACCGCTAGTCAGTACATCCGATGTTTCCTTTGCAGATATTGGGGGTTTAGATGAACAAATTGAGCGCCTTCAAGAATGTGCCATAATTCCACTCCTGCATCCTGAACTATTCGTTCATTCTGGAAAAGAGCCGATTCGTGGTGTTTTACTACATGGGGAGCCGGGCACTGGTAAAGGAATGCTAGCAAAAGCACTTGCTCGAGAATGCCACTGTACTTTCCTGGCTGTTTCTGCACCTGAACTAATTCAAGGAGTCTATGGAGAAAGTGAAAAAGGGTTACGCAACCTATTTGAGAAAGCAAAGAAAGAGGCTCCGGCAGTCATCTTCATTGATGAAATTGATGCAATTGGTGGATGCCGTGAGGAGCAACCTGGTGGAATGAGTCAAAGCCTTGTCACGCAACTTCTAGTCCTGATGGATGGGATGAAAAACCGCGGCCAAGTAATGGTGATTGGTGCAACAAATCGCGTTGATTCTCTTGATTCCGCACTCCGCAGAGCGGGTAGATTTGAACGCGAAATCGAATGCCCTGTTCCAAATGAAAAAGCACGTAGAGAAATTATTGGAATTCACACACGACATATGCCACTTGATGGAGATGTTGATCTTGATGAACTCGCTAGGCTATCTGTTGGATTTGTTGGTGCTGATTTAGACCAACTTTGCCGCGAGACTGTCTATGTAGGCAGCCGCAGGCAATTTGGATTTGCAGAATTGATGGAAGATAACGAGCTTGACCCAGAAAAATTAGCACAATTGACTTACAATTTGAATGACTTTGAAATCGCACTAGGCCAAGTAAGGCCATCCATCAAACGCCGAATGCAAGTCGAAATTCCAAAAGTCACATTTGACCAAATAATTGGTCAAGAAGAGGCAAAGAAAGCGCTAGAAAACAAAGTTATCAAGCCATTGAAACATCCTGAACTTCACGAACTCGCGGGTCTTTCCCTAGGATGTGGTGTCCTGATGCATGGCCCACCAGGAACTGGGAAAACATTGCTAGCAAAAGCAGTTGCAAACCTTGCGGGAGCGCAATTCTTGCAAGTGAAGGGCCCTGAATTACTATCAAAGTGGGTTGGTGAATCAGAAAGAGGAGTAAGAACACTCTTTGCCAAAGCACGCAAAATGTCACCGTGTATTATTTTCTTTGACGAATTTGATTCATTGGGTTCAGATCGCTCATCAATTGGAGATGGGGGGAGTCGCGCTCAAGCAAATGTTGTCAATCAACTATTAACTGAACTTGATGGAATGGAATCACGTGATGGAATCATTGTATTAGCAGCAACAAATAGACCAAATTTGATTGATTCAGCATTCCTACGCCCTGGTCGTCTCGGAATTCAAGTCATGGTTGGTTTACCTGATCGTAGTGACTACACTGATCTAATTGAAGTCCACCTTAGAGATACAACATTAGCTGAAGGAATCGACCTTTCGACAATCGCTGCTTCACTACCAAGTGGGTTATCTGGAGCTGATATAGGGGGATTTGTTACGGAAGTAAAACAACATGCTGTAGAAATTTATCTATCAAACGATTTACCCCTCGTTGATGATGAGTTTGAAATCAACGAAAAATCGTTCACAGCAATACTATCACAACCTCAGTGGAAACCAAATAATAAGCAATTAAATGG
>CAZMPT010000077.1:0-5098 GCA_964568285.1 uncultured archaeon
ATTGGCTTTGATTCCTTTTCAAGAAGGCGATGGAACAGGGGAACCATTGCGGCTTCTGTCTTTCCTACCCCAGTTGGTGCTATCAAAAGAACATTAGAACCTGAATCTATCTCTGGCCAAGTAGAGGATTGAGCCAGTGTTGGCTCTGCCAGACCACGGCTTTCAAGGGCATCCATTAATTTCTGATTGATATTCATAGTCTCAAATCAATAAGATTCCCCAATTCTCCAAAATCAAGACCTTCTAATGTCTCGACTCTTGCCTTTGCCAGATCTGCAAGACCATTCCGAAGGACTGGTCCCAAACCTTTCAAAGGTTCCCGGTTCATAGTTCGGCCAGCCAATTCCCCAAATGCGGGCATAACAATCAATTGTTCAGGAACTTTGTCATATTTTTCATGCTCAAGCATTGGTGCACGAAGCCAGCAAGGTTCACTGTGCAATTTGTCTAATCTATCTCTGAATGACAGTGCAGGATGCTCATGACCCATAATCAATATCTTGGAATTCATCACTTCCTGAGAGGGCCATGCATGACCATGAGCCATTCCAATGTCTCCTATCACAAAACCATCAGACTTATGGAATTTTACGTCTGAGGGAATAATATCTCCCAAACCACCATCATGATTCCCAGGGACTATCTCTACTTTGGCAATTCTGCCAACTGCCATGAAAAATTGTTCAAGATCAGTCCTTTGTTGTTTACTATTGTGTGGGACTTGATGTTTGACATCACCCAACAGAATAAGGCGCTTGGATTTTGTCTGTTTTAGCAGCTCCAGAACCCTCTCTGTACGGGCCGTAGAACGATTTGGAACCCACACACCACCACGGAGCATCTCTGCTTCTACACCGTAATGTAAATCAGAAAGAATTAGAGCTGATTCATCAGTCAAATGGAGCGCCGCTGAACCATGAACAGGTACTAAATTCATAGACCCAAATTGCCTACGAAAATAAAGGCACCAACAACATAACCCAAAATCGCACCACCATTCAGTAATGGAAGTCCTGCCTGTGGCCTCCCACTGAGAACAAATACCATCAATATACAAAAGCCAACCAGTCCACCGACCATAGAGGAGATTCCTACCATCCATCCTAGGGAAGCCTTGGAAGATACTACTAATGCTCCCGGAATCACAAGATCTCCAAGGCCCATAAACAGAGCCTCACGTTTCTCACCTTTCTCGATTTGGTCTGCAAGACTACCTTGATCAAGGAAAGAATAACCTTTTGATTTTGGCATTACCAACAGAATAGGTAATTTGAGATTCATGACCGAATCTGCCAAATCAACCATATGACCTGTTCGATAAACGGCCCATGCATCATATATGGCCAGACCAACAAGAAGTAACAGTGCAGGAAATAACCCGAAAGAGATTCCAAATATGGCTGCTACTCCTGCTGCCAGAATAACACCTGCAATATCTACCACATACCATTCAGGATATGTCAATAACAGGAATGTAAGTTCGATAGCTAAGGCTGTAGCCCCAATATAACCTGCAAATCCAGTTATTCCAACAGAATGGAAAAAAGGATAGAAAACATAGATGAAGGTAACACCAATTGCAGACATAAAGATTGCTTGAAGAACCCATTCTAGTCCCTTTCTCGCAATCCATAGAACAAATGCTGTGAAAACCAGAATTATAGCAATGTAGAAAACAGAATTTACTGGGTCGTCGGGATCTTCAAAAGCTTGTACCTCCGCTTCTTCATACGCTGGAACTAGATACATTGCAAGCATGTGTGAAACTAAGAAACAAAGGCCCAGAGCCAAAATTGCCAGACTGTTCTCTCTCCATGCCTGTGAAAGTGGAATTTCTGTATTTTCTACGTCCGACATACAGCGCTCACTTGGGTGGTCATTAAAGGCGCTTGGTCAACTTTATTATCCCATCTTTTGTGGACGATGACACGCGGGTGTGGTGTAGCCTGGTATCACTCGAGCTTGCCAAGCTTGTAACCCGGGTTCAAATCCCGGCACCCGCACCAAATCACAATTCGTCTAGTTTGCCTAGGACATCATCCATTCCAGATTTGTCCTCTTCCTCATCGTCTGACTTCTTCTCTTTCTTCTTTGGTGCATTCTCAGGATCATCAAGTTCACCTAACTTGCTCAGAATATCGTCAACTCCAGATTCACCTGGATCTAGTGCAGGTTCAACTGGTTCTTCTTCAACGACCTCAGCCTCAACAGCTACAACTTCAGCTTCAGCTTCAACTGGTTCAAAAATGTCTGCCTCTTCTATATCAACCACATCTGCATTCAATTCAATGGTCTCAATTTCCTCATCCATTACTTCAACTTCCTCAACTGTAGATTCGACCTCAACGGGTGTTGCATCCGCTACTATCTCAGCTTTAGTGGCGGTATCAAGTGCTGAAACATCGAGGCTTGAACCTTCTTTGTAAAGGTCTACACGTTCGAATACTGCGGTAGAGACGCCTGATGACTGACCACCTTTGGCTTCATAATCCATGTGAACATTCAATGATGCTTGTGTAGACTTCAGTGGTTCAAAGTAAAGAGTTACACTCATTTCCTCATTGGCTGCAACTTTCTTCAAATCGACTTCAGTGACTGTGTATTTGAGTGATGGGTCTGTCTTGACCAATTTGAGATAATCTGCACCATACTCAAGTGCTAATTTAGCTCCCTTTAGCTGTTTCTTGGAATAGTTGTTAATCATCAAATTAACTTGCACGAATCCAGCTACTTGGCTCCAACTTGATTTCAAGCCGACATCTCTGAGTGCTTGCAACTCATCAATCATTTCCTTGGTAACTGACTTGCTCAGATTCATGACTGGTTCCAGATATTCCTTGGTATCTGCAAGACTGTCTACATCTCCATCCCATTCTTTCAATTTAGACTTGAATTCATCCTCTATCTTGGTTAAAGCTCGTCCCATTCTAGATCTCAGATCACGGTTAGCTTCGCCATAAACTACTGAGGCAAGGATAGTATGCTTTCCTCTCTCTAGAATTATTTGGTTCTCTCCATAATCAATCGAACCCAGATTACCTGAGGTCTGGAAAGAGTCCTTTACGAAATCATTGATAGCAGTCAACATACTGCTCATGATATCTGAATCAACCTTAGCCTCTTCATCCATCAAACTGTTAATCATACGCCCATCATTGTAAATCAGATACATCTCCTGTATCTTGTATGGGGCATGTCCCTTCTCAGAACTTAGTTCTTGCATGTTAATGATACGTGTAACTGTCTGCGGAAGAACTGCCTGAATCTTGGAAATCAATTTGGCAGCTTGTGGAATGTGTGAATATGTGGATGCAACCTGTCTTACAATGTCAATATCAACACCCAATTCCTTCAGTTCATCAATAGTGAAATTCTGGAACAAGGTATCTGCAAGTGCCAAGAATGAATTCTTTTGTCGTGATGGTGTGCGCTTGTATCTTTCATAAGTTGAATCCCAGACATCCTTTACGACTTCTTTCTTCAAATTCTGGAATAATCCAGAATCTGCAAATGAACGGTTAATCATCCTCAATTCACTACTGAATGGATTCATGTCTCCCCAACCTTGCAATACATCTGGCCAGGTGTCGTGTGGGAATCTGATTACACTGTCATTGATTGGTAGATATGCCAAGACCAAATTGAGAGTCTTGGGGTTCATCTTGTCATCTAATTTTTCTTCAGTGTATTTCGAAAGGACTTCAACGTAAGCATCGAAGAAGTAGTCATTACAGTAACGTTCTTCCATATGGTCTGAAAGGAATATCAATGATGCCAAGGCATGCAAACCTCCAGATCGGTATTCCTCGCCATCCTTGAGAAGCCTCTGAAGTAGCTGTGCAACATAGTTAATCATTCCCTTGACTGAATTTTCTTGGATGTATTCCTTAGTGAGGCCCTTAACGCTACGATGCATCATTTCTCTGACCATAGACCAGACATAGATTGGACTTCCCTCAGCGTATTCAGCCAGCATTTTAACTGCTTCATCATTGTAACGAATACTCTGGAAAGTCATCATTTTCTCAATCATTTGCTTCATGTCCATTTCATTGAACAATGGAACTGTGAGTCTGTCGAATTTAGCCTGCATCTCAGTAGGTAATGCCTTCCAGTCTGCTTCTCTGGAAGTAACTATTACTCCCTTGATCTCATTATCTGTCAGAGCTTCTACTAATTTCTGGTTTTCAGGTATATCATCATAGAATACTCGGACGCCGAACATTTCGTGGGCCTTGGCAATAGTGTCTGTTGAAAGGATACCGACAGGTGCCTGATACATCAATCTATCAAACACTTCGAACAGCATTACGGTCTTACCGACACCTGGTTCACCAATAATTACGAAATTCTTGTCGGGACTACTATTGGTTATCCTTTCAACCAATTGCTTACGATGTGAATCCAAGTGAACATTGCCACGTAGATTATCAGGAAGTGCCCAATCTGTAAGAACAACTGGAGGCTCAGCAGGTACATCAAAATATGAGGATATAGTGAAACGTTCTCTGTTATTGTGTAGATAGTCAATTACCTCATCATTGTCTGGATGTGTTAGATATGACTCTCTACGTTTGGCCATATACTCTCCAATAATCAAAGCATTGCCTTGTGCATCAGTTGGTATTTCCCACTCTAGGGTCTCGAAGGACTCTCTAACCTCTGATACTCCATCATCGACCTTCAGTCCCTCAGCAACATCCTCTACTTCTGTTGTACCTCTGTTACGTCTAAGCAATACAGTTCCAATAACTATGATTAGGCCTGCTGACAGAAGTCCAATAAGTGGTATGTTACTACTGAAGTTAGCAACCATTTGATCAACGATTGTCTCCTCGACAGGAACCTCTTTCACTAGTACTGTGTAAGCAACCTCATCGTAGCCACCTTCGTCATCCAAAACACGAGCTTTGATTATATTCTCACCAGGTGGTAGCTCATTGTTTTCATATGTGAAATTCTGACCAGTTCCTATCTCCTCAAACTCACCGTCTCCATTGATGTCTGCATACCAGATAACTGTTGAAACTACTCCATCTTCATCTGTTGCATCTACTCCCAATTCAATTGTTGTACCTGTGGTAAATTCTTGCATCTT
>CAZMPT010000078.1:0-5079 GCA_964568285.1 uncultured archaeon
AATCTGTAAATAGCTGAACCGGTACAGATTATTGCGAATCCATAACACATTAGAGTCATGTAATTCCATTCTTGAAAACCTTCCGAAAAGTATTGAATTATTGGTACCATTACAAGTACAACTAATCTGTCTGCTCTTCCAAGTAAACCAGCATATTCTCTTCCAGCACCCACAGCTTGTGCTTGTGTTCCCATGTAAGAAAGCATAAGAATTCCAATTATAGCAGCAAAACCAAGAGTTACATCAACTAAGGGGCCCAATGCAATACCTCCAACAATGATAATGTCTGCAACTCGGTCTAAGGTGTGGTCGACTAAGTCTCCTCTTCTACTAGCTATTTCTCTCATACGTGCCACAATACCATCAAGCGCATCAAAAATAGCTGTCAGGAAAACCATCAATGCACCAATTAGCAACCAATGTTTTTCTTCTAATAAATCTGCCATGTAGAAAGAATAACCAGCAGCTAGTGCAGTAATCAATGAAACTAAACTTATTCCCATCGGACCTAAAGGAATTACCTTTGCGATGGGGCTAAGAATCTTAGAACCAAATTCCCTATAATCATCTGCTACCATTAGTACCACTCCATGATTCTTTCTGAGTAGTCGATAGTTTCATCTAATTTAACGTTACCCTCAAAGAAGTTTCTGAGAATTGTTGTTGATTCATCCACACTTAAATTGGTGGTATCATGTTGAAATACAGATGCTCCTTTTTTAATTTCAAAAGCTTGGGAATAAATCAGACCTATTGCTTCAGCCTCAAGATTCTCCTTAATTTTTTCCTCACTGTAACCTCTCTTTTCCATTCTCTTTTTTAATTCACGGGGATCACATCTCAATACAATAATCTGATCTATATTATCTATAAAGTGGGAAAGATGACCTTCAATAATTATGTCATCCCTAAGCTTTTCTTGAGCTTGTTTATTTAATTTATCTAGGTCGATTATCCATTCTTCATTCTGATTTTTCCCTTCAGATGAATTGGGATACAGGTCTGATAAATGAACTATTTCTTTATTTAGATTTTTAGATATTGAAGTTTTACCCGTGCCTGGCGTACCAGTCAGGGCATGAATGGCCATTAAGTTTCTTCTTCCTCTTCAATTTCCTCAGATGCCTTATCCTCTTCGGTTTCAACATCTTCTGATTTATCGTTTTCTATTTCCTTCTCAGCTGCGGCTTTGGCTTCCCTCTTTGCTTTAGCTTTAGCCCTTTTTACTCTTTCTTTGGCCGTAAATGAAGTTACACATTCCATAAATCTATTATATGCTTCATGAGATGTTTTTACATCTTCTGATGGTGCGTCTGGATCCATTTCAGTTTTTACCCGGATTTCGGTGATGGAAACAAATTCTACATTTATTGCTTTTAATGCTTTAAAGGAGCATGAATATAGATTATTATCTTCAGCCACATCTCCAAATTCTTCTTCCATTAACGACTTTAAACCGCCATTCTCTAATGTTTTACCATGTCCACGCTTAACTTCGAAACTTTGCATGAATTATCATTCTAAAACTCAGTATTTGTATTTTGGGGCTATAATTTCAAATCGCCTTTTCCAAACTGCTTCATCATTCTTTGCTGCATTCTTCTGTTTCCGCCTAAGTTAGACATCATTTTACGGCTTTGATTGTATTGCTTCAATAAATCTCTAATCTCTTGTGGATCTGATCCTGAACCTTTGGCGATTCTATTTATCCTGGATCTCTTTATAATCTTTGGATTCTCTAGTTCTTCTTTTGTCATAGAATTCATTAACACTTTGAATTTTTCTAATCGATTTTGTGTTTCCTCTACCTGCCCCTTCTTCATCATACCTGACATTCCAGGAACCATTTCCATAACCTTACTCAAGGGTCCCATTTTTGTCAAGGCCTCCATCTGTTCTCTCATATCTATTAAAGTGAATTTACCAGAAAGCATCTTCTTAGCAGTATCTTCAGCAGTTTCAGCATCTATTACTTCTTCAGCCCTTTCTAGTAGAGTTTGTAGGTCCCCCATACCTAATAATCTTGATATAAATCGATCCGGATCTAATTGCTCTAAACTATCTAGACTTTCACCCGTTCCAACGAATACTATTGGGGCATTTGTGACAGCTATAGCTGATAAGGCTCCTCCACCTTTTGCAGAACCATCTAATTTTGTTAGAATTACTCCAGATACACCAACGGCATCATGGAAAGCTTGTGCTTGTGGACCAGCCTGTTGTCCTACAGTTGCATCAAGAACTAGAAGTATTTCGTCTGGTTTTACAATATTTGAAACGATTTTCATCTCATCTATTAGTTCATCATCTAATGCATGTCTTCCAGCAGTATCCACTATAATAATATCTAAATCATCGAATTCTTGTAATCCTTCCTTGACAACTTTTCCCGCATCTTTGTTTTCGGCACTTCCAAAAACCGGAACTTGTACTTGTTCTCCAATTTGGGACAATTGATCATAGGCTGCCGGCCTATGTACATCTGCAGAAATCAGGCCCAGATTAAGGCCTTTTTTCTTGAAAAATTTAGCCAATTTTCCTGTGGTTGTAGTTTTACCTTGACCATATAATCCAACCAACATAATTTTTTGTGGGCCTAATTTCAAATTTCTTGGATTACCTAGAGCTCCAACAAGCTCTTGATGCACAATTCTAACAACATGTTCCCTTCCCGTCATTCCGGCAGGGGCCTTTTCACCTAGGGCTCTGTTTTCTATTTTTCTGCTTAGCTCTAGTGCCAAACGTACATTTACATCAGATTGTAAAAGTGCTCTCTGGATGTCTCTTACTAGTTCTTTTATTAGTTCGGGAGAGATATGGCTAGACCCTGCAATTTTACGAAGAGTGTTTCGCAGCGCATCTCCCAATGCATCCAGTACCATTAGATTTAGCCTAAATTATCTCTTTTTAAGATATTGCATCACATTGTTATTAAGAACTTTTAGTATTATCGGTCATGAAATGGTTAGCATAGAGTAGATTTTATTCAGCCAATTTATAAGTAATTCTTTGCTTTCCTGCACCCTTGTTATCTTTCTTCACAAATTCCACCTTTCCAATTTCTTTTAAGGAACGAACATGCGTTCCAGCGCAAGGACAAACATCAATATCACCTATACTAATGACTCTCAATTTTTTGACACTTTGGGGAAGCAACTTCCACAAGCCACTAGACATACTGGAACGGATATCTGTATTCCCTTCTAGATTCGACCTATCTGCTACAGAAATATCTACAGGTAAATCTTTCGTGATATAGTCATTGACTTGATCAATGACATCATCAATCTCATTCATGCTTAATTTAAGTGGTTTAAAATCAATCCTTGATTTTTTTGCACCTATTTGATTCCCTACAGTGTCCGCGTTATGCATTTCGCTGACGACCGCGGAAACAACATGTTGTGAAGTGTGCATTTGCATATGTGAATATCTCCTATTCCAATCCAATTCACCCCGTACTTTTATACCTTCTTCAGGAAGATCACCATCAATCATATGTCTTATTCTATTCTTTTTGCGGACATCATGTACAAAGCATTCTCCGCCTTTCCAGACTAATTGTCCATTATCTGCAGGTTGTCCTCCACCAAGATGGTAAAATGCTGTTTCTTCTAGTTCAACAATACCTGGGAAAACAGCAGTAACTTCACTCTCAAACTCCCTTTTGTAGGTTCCATCGTGAGATTCCATGTGATATTGCAAGGTCATATTTTTTACTAGTAATATCGGGTATTTATTGATAGTGAAACTATTAAATGGATTATTCAATCGGTATTATAGAGGTAAGATATGATTATTCGTATAACGTCGATAGCGTTGGCATTGTTGTTAGTACTAAATAGTCTAGTTTTGGCAGAAACCACAACACAATTTATTCGTGATGATGAAGAGACATCTGAAGTCATACTGTATATGGAGGAAGATGTCACGGACGATGGGACTAAAGTTGAGTTTCCGAATGCTGAGGTTCTAGATGCATCCTATGTAGTTTCTGGTGGAGCTGATCAGGACGGAAATTACGCTGAGGATGTATCAGTAACCATTAGTGGTACTACTTGGAAATATAGTGGAGAAGGATATGGGCCTTTAGGTCAACAAGATGAATTTAGTGATGGGGCCACTAAAAGAAGTGCTAGTTTTACAGATGGTGATGGAGGCGAAACTTCACTTAAATTATTATTACCAGTTAATGCGACAATTACTGACGCAGAAGTTACATTGGCCGGTCTCCCCCCAGCAGGTGAATTGGGAGATTACCAATTAACTTCCGAGAACACAAATGGAGGATCATATAGCACCTATCCTAGTGTAGTTATCGATGGTTCTGATACTTTCGCAGTATGGCAGGATGATGGAAACCTAGAGAATAAAGATATATCCAACCTATATAAAATTCTTTTTAATTCTAGAGGTTCAAGTTGGAATGAACCCACGGTTTTGTACAATAATGATGATAATTATGTACTTAGTGAACCAACGATTGCAGGAGATAGTGATTATCTAGCCGTTTCGTGGCTTTCTAGCGGAAACTTACAAGGGATGTACTCAACTAATGAGGGTAATTCTTGGAGTGACGTTATCAGTTATGATTCAGAGTATTATATTTATTATCATGATCTGGAAGTGGAAGATGAAGAATTGTACCTGACTTTGTCTATCTATGCACCAAATGATGATGGTGAATATGATTACAAAATATACTTCACCAAATCAGATGACAATGGTGCAACTTGGACTACACCCTTGGAAGTATCCGATTCAAATACAGCTTCTAGAAACATCTATCCTAAGATGGATGTTGATGGAAGTGATGTGCATATTTCATGGTTGGGCATATCAACTGAGACTGACTTTTCAGTTTATTATTCGACTTCAAGTAATGGTGGCAGTTCTTTCAGTACTGGTAATCAGTTGAGTGGGACTGCAAATACTGCAGATGTAGATGTTACTGCTGATGCGGATAATATTGTCGTTTCTTGGATAGAATCAGGAACATCTACAGGAGAAACCTATGTGGTCAAAGCAAGGTCCTCTTCTAATGGAGGCTCATCTTTTAACTCAGAAATTACAGTCTCC
>CAZMPT010000079.1:0-5067 GCA_964568285.1 uncultured archaeon
TTTTCTACATCCTTTCTGAATGCTATCTTTACTAATCTTCCTAGATCATCAAGAACAATCAGATAATTCTTCTCACTCAGTTCTTTTTTAGCATCTTCCAGACTAATCTCTGAATTTTTCGTAATTGGTAGATCCTTCGGTTCTATCATAATTTTTGTCGCTTCTTCACCTGGAGTTGCATTTGCTTCCAAATACCTATCAAAACTGAATAATCCTAGGAATACATTGTTCCTATCAGCAATTGGCACTTTTGAATGACCATGCTTTTCCACCAGCCTCACAACTTCATCAATTGTTGCCGTTTCTCTAACAGTTATAGGGTCCTCCACAAATCCCATTTCATAACTTTTAATCTTCTTGATTATAGATACCTGTTCCTTTACAGATAATCTTGCGGGAAGAACACCTAGGCCGCCTTCTTTACCTAATGCCAAAGCCATCTCATACCCAGTTACGGAGGTCATTGCAGCGCTAAGGAATGGATGCCTTAGTTTGAGTCCACCCAAATCAGTTTCTAGATTTATATTTTGGAGTGTACAGTCCTTAGAAGTGTAATTAGTTAGAAGTGAAAATTCTCCGAAAGTTTTGCCTGTTTCCAGTATAACTTTCTTTGCCATTTAAAGGCATAACAGATAGATTTATTAAATTTGCTTCAGTCTTTTTCGTGTACAGTATAGATTTCGTTTGTGGTAATTGTAACTCTTACAAATGTTGTGCATTTTGGTAAATCCTTTATCCTTCTAGCACCTACATATGAGCAAGCTGAACGAATTCCTCCAAGAATGGCTTGAACTGTGATTTCCACAGGTCCTCTATATGGAACTCTTACCTCTTTTCCTTCGGGAGCTCTGTGTTTTGCTACTTCTCCAAAATAGGTTTCCATTGCCTTTGCAGAACTCATTCCATAGAACGATTTGTACTTTTTTCCTTCAGTTTCAATTAGCTCTCCCCCAGATTCATCATGTCCTGCAAACATACCACCTAACATTACAAAATCGGCACCTGCTGCAAACGCTTTTGCTACATCACCTGGAGAAGTGCATCCCCCATCAGACATAACATGTCCACCCAAACCATGCGCTGCATCTGCACATTCTGAGATTGCAGATAACTGAGGATAACCTACACCAGCAACTTTTCTAGTAGTACAAACTGATCCAGGTCCAATTCCTACTTTGACAATATCAGCACCAGCAAGAATTAGAGCTTCTGACATTTCTCTAGTGGCAATATTTCCTGCGATTATGACTTTGTCTTTGAATTGTTTCCTAACCTTCCTAACAAATTGCAAAAAATCTTCTCGGTAGCCATTTGCCACATCCAGACAAATAAATTTCAGTTTATTATCAAGATTCATTTTCCTGCTGAGCAACTCTAAACTTTCATCCGTTGATCCAGATGTAACTGCTATGTTATCAGGATTCATTCCGTTCTCAAGAGCAGCTTTGATTTCTCTAACAGAATAAAATTTTTGTAAGCATGTAAGCATTTTATTATTCTGAAGGGCTTTTGCCATCTCAAAGGTGCCAGTAGTATCCATGTTGGCTGCCACAACGGGGACACCTTTCCATGTGATGTCTGTGTATCTGAATTTAAATTCTCTAGCAAGGGTAACGTCAGATCTTGATTTCAGTGTACTTCTCTTGGGCCTTATCAGCACATCTCTGAAAGTTAGCTTTAGGTCATCATCTATACGCATTGCTTTGCCCCTACGTTGTCTGCTTGGTATCTATTAAATGTTTTGCTTCTTAGTCTATATCCTTGGGTTCCATGACCATAACGTCTTTCAGATTTCTATATCTCTCGTTATAATCAAGACCATATCCGACCACAAATTCGGGTGGAATCTCAAATCCAACATATTCGACATCAAAGTCTAGTTTTGCAACTTCTTTTTTGTATAAAGCAGTGGCTACTGCAACTGATTTTGGACCCGATTCCCTTAGTCTATTGACTAGAAAGTTTATGGTAAAACCAGAATCGATAATGTCTTCCACAATAATTACATCTCTATTGTCTATATCTGCAGAGATATCCTTCCTAAATTTTATGGTTCCTGTGGATGAATCTCCCTCATAACTCCTAATCTTAACGAAGTCAACTTCAACCTGTATACTGAGTTCTCTAAGAAGATCGGCCATAAATACATAGGATCCGTTTAGAATTCCAACAAATATAGGAGTTTTATCTTTATAATCTCTTGATATTTTTTCGGCTAGTTCTTTTACTCGCTTTTTTATTTCAGATTCAGATAGAAGTAACTTCATGCTTAATATTGCACTAAAGAATGAACGTTATATTGATTTAGTTTTTCTCTAGCTTTTAGGAATTTTAGTTCGATTAATACGCTTACCCCTTTGATGCTACCACCAGTTTCTTCTACTAATTTACATGTTGCCTCGGCGGTACCTCCAGTTGCAAGCAAATCGTCAACTATGAGTACGTTCTGATCTGTTTTTATTGCATCATTGTGTATCTCTAGTGTGTCAGTTCCATATTCAAGTTTGTACGATACACTCTTGGTTTTCCAAGGTAACTTACCAGGTTTTCTCACAGGTACAAAACTACAATTTAGAACATCAGCAATCGGCGCTCCAAATATGAATCCTCTAGATTCGATACCGACGACAACATCGATTTCGAGATCCATAAATGGAGCTGCCATTTCTTTAACCGAGGCTCTAAGAGTGTTGATATCAGATAGTACTGGAGTTATGTCCTTGAATACTATACCTTTCTTTGGGAAGTCAGGTACATCTCTTATCCTATTTGCTATTGATTCTATACTCTCTTTAGAAGCCATAGTCTGACCAAATGTTTGGCGTATTTCCCCTGAGCCATAAAGGCTCAGAGGATTTTGGTATTGTTCCTACTTAGTTAAGGAAGTCCAGTATGTAATCGAAAGTACTCTGGTCTCCAGGTCCAAGGTAGAACATTGCCATCAACACAAAGATAGCACACAATATTTGATTTTGTAGGACTTCTTCATGTTTTCCAACACCGATTTTCATTGCGACATAGGATATGACACCCCAAGCGATACCATCAGCTATCGAATAGGTGAAAGGCATCAATGAAATGGTTAGGAAAGCAGGAACTGCTATCTCCATGTCATTCCAGTTTATGTCGCCAATTCCCTTCATCATCATTGCACCAATTACGATCAATGCTGGCGCAGTTGCGAAGGTTGGGATTGAAATGAATAGGTCTGCAAAGAACAGTCCTAGTAAGAACAAGACACCAACTACTACTGCAGTTAGTCCAGTCTTACCTCCCTCTTCAATACCGGCGGCGGATTCGATGTATGTGGTAACAGTACTGGTCCCCATCAATGAACCAACCGTTGTTCCAGCTGCATCTGCTATGAAAGCTTCGTTAGCGTTCTCTAGCTCATCATTTTCATCTATCTTTCCTGCCATTCTACCAACACCATACAGTGTTCCCGCAGTATCAAAGATATCAACAAAGAAGAACGCAATCATTACCATTAGGAAGGTACCTATTCCAACCTCTCCACCAACATCACCTAGGGCACCAAATACGGCCCCCATCGTTTCAGTTGGCATTTCTGGAGTAGATACTACCTTATCTGGGAAAGCAGCCTCGGTACCATTGTAGGCATCGTTGACTCCTAGTCCCCATCCACATAATGCTACTACAAAAATTCCGATCATAATTGCACCTTTCTGTTTACGGGCCATCAAGACTGCCATCGTTAATAGACCAATCAAGGCCCACAATTCGCCAGACTCGTGTGTCCATCCAGAAGTTGCACTCAAATCAACAAGTGTTGCAGGGTTGTCAATAACCCATCCAGCCTCTTCCATACCTATAATTGCAAGGAATAGACCGATACCTGCCATCGTAGCAATCTTCAAATCTTTTGGTATAGCGTTTATCATTGCAGCACGGGCACCCGTACTTGCAAGCGCCAAGAACAGTAATCCTTCAACGAATACAGCTGCTAGAGCTACATCCCAAGGAATACCCATTCCAAGACACACACCATACAAAAAGTATGCGTTTAGTCCCATTCCGGGGGCCAGAGCAAATGGTAGATTTGCCCACAGACCCATTATCAGACACGCTATACACGCAGCCACAGCTGTCGCGAATAGAGCATCATTGAATGGGATTCCCGTATCGAACTCCATAAAGGTTATGTCAGAACCTGACATCATTTTGGGGTTCACTATGAGGATGTATGCCATCGTCAGGAAAGTGGTCACTCCTGCACGAATCTCACCCTCTACGGTACTACCAGCTTTGGTTATGCCGAAGAAGTCATCAATGGGATCACCCGTATCTGCTGATGGGGCAGGTGGGGCTTCCATTTCTGAACCTCCGTCATCTCCATTGTCCATGTCGTCGTCACTCATGGTATTACACCTAAAAAATTAGACGAGAGAATCGTTTATTAAGTGTATCGGGTGTTTTTATTCGTAAAACACGAGCTTTTATCGTCTATAAATTGCGTTTTTCATAATCCGATTGATTAAAAACTGTTATTCCATTTTCACCCGCATATTCTTTCCATTTCCTATATTCTGATTTCTTCATTCCTTTCCTGTGAAAGTATAGACCGTCTGCATTGCTTGATTTAATTGCAGCGTCAAGTATTTCTGGCGTTAATGAGGATATTCCATAATTTGCAACCATATGGCCAAAACATACTCTATGTGTTATTGCAGCTTCTGTAAACCTTGGAGTATAGTGTCCGCCTCCAATACCTATTACATTTATTCCATCTGCAGTTTCAAGTTCTAATAGTGATTTTATCAAGGCTTCAGCAGGTTCTTCCAATTCCCATTGATCTTCACTAGATCCAATCTCCAGAAACATTGTTGGTTTTTCTATAAGAGGTCCATGATGTGTAGCTTCAAAGCAAACATCGTAACCAGGTAATCTATTTTTGTATATATTTAGGAGTAATCCAGTCATCCATTTAGGTGAAGCACCAGATACCTTTCCTTCTATACCACCATAATCAGCTCTACCCCAGTTTCCAATTGGATGAACCGTAAGACTGGGTCTTCCACTTGCAGCCTTGTGGCGAGACAGGAAAAC
>CAZMPT010000080.1:0-5002 GCA_964568285.1 uncultured archaeon
GTTGAAGGAATGAGGGCTTCTGTTGCAATCCTAACTTCAAGAGGAGGAATGACTTCTCATGCCGCATTGGTGGCAAGAGGATGGGGGATGTGCTGTGTCGTTGGAGCAGGTGAGATGAAAGTTGATTCAATAAAAAAGGAATTTACTGTGAACAATCTTACGATTAAAGAGGGAGATGCAATAACACTGAACGGAACTGCAGGAAAGGTCTACCAAGGTGAACTCCCGCTCATAGAGACTGACATAACCAGTGATTATCTTTCACACTTCTTGAGTTTGTGTGATGGTATTAGAAAACTTAAGGTTAGAACCAATGCTGAGACGCCATCTGATGCAAAGAGGGCACTAGGTTTTGGTGCACAGGGAATTGGGCTTTTCCGAATTGAGCACATGTTCTATGGAGAAGGTTCAGAAGAACCATTGTTCCATCTACAAGAAATGATTATGGCGAATAGTGCAGAAGAGAGAAAGACTGCATTGGATTCACTATTTCCTTTCATGAAGAATGACATCAAAGAAACTTTGAGAACTATGAAAGGCCTTCCAGTTACAATAAGGTTGATGGATCCACCCTTGCATGAATTCATTCCTCACGATAAGAAAAGACAGAAACAACTTTCTGATTCTCTAGGAATAGATTCAGAAGAATTAGAGAGAAGATCTGATGCTCTCAAAGAATCTAATCCAATGATGGGGCACAGAGGGGTCAGATTAGGAATAACGCATCCTGAAATAACTGAAATGCAAGCAAGGGCAATTCTAGAAGCTGCAGCTGAGCTTACATCAGAAAATATAGAGACTTTCCCAGAAATAATGATTCCATTGACTGGAATGGAAACTGAATACAACCACCAAGAAAAGATTGTGAGAGATGTTGCAGCAAAAACAGATGGATTGAACAACTATATGGTTGGAACAATGATGGAAATTCCAAGAGCAAGTATTGTTGCAGATAGAATCGCTGAAACAGCAGAATTCTTCTCTTTTGGTACCAATGATCTGACACAAATGACTTTTGGATTCAGCCGTGATGATACTGGTGGTTTTATGCCTGCATATTTGGAACATGGATTATTGCCTGAAGATCCATTTGCAAGTCTAGATGAGGGGGTATGTGAATTAGTTAGAATGGGAATTGAAAAAGGGAGAAAGACAAAGGCTGATCTAAAGGTTGGAATTTGTGGTGAACACGGTGGAGAACCAAAATCTGTTCATTTCTGTCATAATGTAGGTATGGATTATGTTTCATGCTCGCCATTTAGAGTACCCATAGCTAGATTGTCTGCAGCACAAGCGGTGTTGAATGAAAAATAATAGTGCGAAATTATTACTTGAGTTTAGTATTGGCCTAGGCTTAGTCACTCTAGTTACTACATATATTATATCGACGACCAGTGGAAGAGTTGCGCCTTTCATTCCAATTATATCAGAAATGCCATTCAATGAGCCTGAATCAACTATCTTTGGGACGGGGCTTGGGATTAGTATCTTCAGTTTCCTAATTTTAGCCCAAGTTTTTCATAGACTTTTTGAGCCTTTGGCAAAAGAAATTGGACAGAGTTACGAAAATTGGAATGATATGATTAGAATAATAGCCACTCTAGGTGCTATCTGTGGCATAATAACTGTAAATTTTCATTGGAATAATTATGCTATTTTACATGGAGCTACTGCTTTCATTCTATTTACTTCATTTCTGGTTTGGGGGACGTTTGCATACTTCTTGCTAGAAAAATCGGGGAAAGATAATGAAATTCGAAAATATGCAGTTTATGCAGGATGGACGTTTTATGTATTTATGACTATTTTCACTGTGCTAGATAGTCAAGAACTAATTGAGCAGGATAAAGGATTCTTCTATAGAATGGATAACCCTCCAACTGTAGATACTGAGCGTTCAACATACCTCAATCTTACTGCACTTTGTGAATGGTGTATGGTATTTTCATTCTATATGGGTGCTCTAACTTACAGAAAAGAATTGGAAGGAATTTCAATTTAATCCTGAAAAAAGCTAATCGTTTATAGTGGCTTTTCATTGAGATAATGTTTGGCATCGGTCGACCAAGAACTGCTATACGCCGTTAGAGCCATTGAAGTTCTACTTGAGTCCGGTGTAGGTGTTGCAGAAGCAATGAAACATATTGCTGATGAGGATTATGGAGATCTCAGTGTTGTTTTCAGACAAATATTTTCTGACACTGACAGTGGAAGAAGCTTTGGTGATTCCATAAGAACTCAAATGAGAGCCACATCATCTTCTGGTCTCAGGAGAGTTTTGTCGACGTTGGTTATGTCCGTAGAAGAGGACACAAATGTCATAGATAGGTTAAGATCTATAGCTGAAAAAGAATCTAGAGATAGAAGAGTCGATCTTGATGCGTTCATAGAGGGACTAACAGCAACATCGGAACAATTCCTTATCGTTTCCATACTTATTCCAATTATTGTAGTTATTGGAGCTGTAGTCAATGGATTAGTAGAATCCGCAAAGGCAGCAGGAGGAGGATTCATGGGTAACACTCCAACAATGCCCGACACATGCGTACCTGCTCTATTCATTATAGCAACAATTGCGATTGCAGGAATGGTAGTTCAAACTAAATCAAAGGAGCCAGGCGTATGAGTTTTCTAGAAGATTTATTCAGTGGAGATGGGATGGGAGAAATACATGGCCTTATCTGGATTGCACTAGGTGTGTGGGCACTTGTTGGGACGTTTTTCTATATGCCAGCTAAGAGAAAACAAGAAAAAATAAATGAATTGGAAATGGTATGGCCTGATGTTTTAGCTGATTTGGCTGAAGAATTGCGGGCAGGTATGGGTGTTGAATCTGCACTGGATGCAATTGCAGCGAGCCGAAGCGATCGAATGGGGTTGATGCTAAAGGATGCTGTTATGAGAATGAGGGATGATGGGTTTGGAATGGCGATGAAGGATTTTGCCACAAAAACTGAATCTGCGATGATATCTCGGATTGTAAGTATACTAAATGTTGCGTTGAGTTCCTCAGGCAGTTTTGCTACCACCTTAGAGAATATTTCTGATGAATTCTGGGAGATTTACATGCTGAGAAAAGAAAGATTGACTAAAACTCAGGGAACTGCAAATTTCATTCTCTGGGGAGGATCTGTAATATGTCCTATTCTGCTTGGTTTGATTGTAGCTGTATTCGGTAGCGGAAAGGCAGGTTCTTTCGAATTAAACGTTGAACTTGGTTTGTTAAATCAATCAATGTTCTTCTACATGATGGTCTTAGGTGCTGGTGGAGTATGGATGCAATCTGTTATCCTTCAAACCACTAAGACTGCTGTGTGGAGAATGCCAATCTACATGTTCTTAGCAACGACCACTCTGCTATTAGCTCTAAAAATATCAATTGTATAAACATGGAACAAGGACGAATAATAGAAAAATATCCGGCTGCCAACATCGTGGAAAGACCCGGTGCTGAGCGACATCTATATCAGGTTACAAAACCAAGTAAATCACCAAGTTATGGACCTTTGAAACCACTACTGGATGATGACTCTCTGGAAGAAATAATGTACAATCATCCTGATAAGCCCGTAATGGTTGCGCACAGAAAACATGGAATGTGTGTTACAAATGTCAAGATGAGTGCCGATGAGGCTACTGCCATAATCCAGAAGATTGGTAAGTATGTTGGAAGAAAAGTTGGTCCTGGAAATCTTCTCCTTGATGGACGACTTCCAGACGGCAGTCGTGTGAATGCGACTATACCACCTGTTTCGCCTAATGGCCCTACAATGACCATCAGAAAACAGTTGAGCGATCCATTAACAGTTGTTGATTTAATGAAATTTGGAACCTTGTCACCCAGATTAGCAGCTCTGCTCTGGATGTTCGGTGATGGAATGGGTGCAGCGCCATGCAACATATTGGTCGCTGGAGGAACTGGATCTGGAAAGACGACCACGCTGAATGTCCTTGGTCTATTCATTCCTTCTAAAGATCGGCTTATCACTATAGAAGATGTTACTGAAGTTCAGCTGAAACATGAACACCACGTTCAGCTCGAAACATTCAATTCAACCAAACCAGAAGAACCGGAAGTTGACATGGATTCTCTACTCAAAAATACTCTGCGCATGAGGCCAGACCGTATAATCGTAGGAGAGGTAAGAGGGCCTGAGGCTAAGACTCTGTTCACAGCAATGAACACTGGTCATGAAGGATGCTTTGGTACCGTTCACGCAAATACTGCTCAAGAAACTGTTTCCAGATTAATCAATCCTCCTATGGAAGTTCCACCAATAATGATGAATGCATTGCACCTTATTATCATGCAAAGCCGTATCGCTGTTGGAGGGAAACAAATACGAACTATTACTGAAGTTTCGGAATTGGCTGGATTAGAAGGAGACAAACCAAGATTAAACACTCTCTTCAAATGGAATGGTCAGACAAACCAACTTGTCGAGACTGGTGTACCAAGTAAGCTTCGTGAGAAAATATCTAAGGCTGCAGGAGTTGCTCCAAGACAGTTTGATGAAATGGCCCAAAACAGACAGAGAATACTTGAATCAATGTTGCAAAAGGGAATAAATGATATTGAACAAGTCAGTACCGTTGTTCAGAATTACTACGCCAAGATGTAGACCTTATGGTAAGCACTTATTCTGAGGCAGGAGTAGATATTGATGCCAGTGAAAAAGCAACTGAAGCTCTAATTGCTCAAATTAAAAATGTCGGAAGAAAAGGTGATGGTGAAGCAATAAAATTAGATAATGGATTTGCTGGATTAGTGAAACTTGGAGATGGTGCATTAGCAATGTGTACCGATGGAGTAGGTAGCAAATTGTTGCTGGCTGAAGAAATGGATTCGATTCATACTGTTGGTATCGATTGTGTAGCAATGAACACTAATGATCTAATCTGTGTGGGGGCTGAACCATTAAGTTTCGTTGATTATGTAGCTCTTGATAAACCTGATGAAGAATTAATGGCTAAACTTGGAAAGGGATTAGCAGAAGGATGT
>CAZMPT010000081.1:0-2276 GCA_964568285.1 uncultured archaeon
CCTTGGCCGCCCGGTTAAAAGCCGGGCGCTCTACCTAGCTGAGCTACAGGCCCTTCCACACTCTAACCGTTAGACTAATGAATACTGGAGCTTGTGCCCAATCAGGTGGTTTATTTAAGGCCTACTCAAAAAATCCAAAAAATCGCGCTTTAGCTACGACGATTGCAACTATTTTGTTTGCTATTAGGCACAAACACTAGATTAACAACCACGTTTTATAGGGATTAGTATATAAAGCCCTCTAACAAAAAAATGAAGAGCAATTTTTAACATCCCCACTCTCTCGCACACCGTGCCAAGAGTTGCTATATTGACCAGTGGAGGAATTGCTCCCTGCCTTTCGGCTGCCATCGGAGGATTGATTGAGAAGTACAATGAGCTTTCACCAGATTCTGAAATAATCGGCTATGAACATGGTTACAGAGGATTACTGGTTGGAAAAAGTATAAAGTTTTCAGACACTGTAAAGAAAAATTATTCTTCACTCTATAATTTTGGCGGTACGCCTATAGGAAACAGTCGCGTTAAGCTTACCAATGTTGAAGATTGTGTAAAGAAAGGGTACGTCTCAATTGGAGAGGATCCTTTAGAAGTCGCTGGAAAACAACTCGAGAAAGATCGGATTAACATACTACATACAATCGGCGGTGATGACACTAATACGATGGCAGCTGCTTTGGCTAAACATTTAGAAGAATCAGGCAACAAATTGACAGTAGTAGGCCTTCCAAAAACAATAGACAATGATGTAATTCCCGTTAAACAAACTTTAGGGGCCTGGACTGCAGCAGAACAAGGCGCACGTTTTTTTCAGAACATTGCTAATGAGAACACTACGAGTCGCCGACAATTGATAATCCACGAAGTAATGGGCAGGCACTGTGGCTGGCTTACGGCTGGCACTGCATACGAATATAGAAAATCATTAGAAAGTATGATTTTTCTTCCAGAATTACACATGTCAAAAGAAAGATGGGATGTCCATGCAATTTACATTCCAGAAATAGATGTTGATTTTCAAAAAGAATCGCAGAGACTTCGCAAACGCATGGATGCAAATGATTGTGTGAATGTATTTTTGAGTGAAGGTGCTGGAATGAATGCCATAGTTCGTGAAATCGAATCTAAAGGTGAAGAAGTTCCACGCGACGCTTTTGGCCACGTACGTTTAGACGATATTAATCCAGGGCACTGGTTCGCAAAACAATTTGCAGAAGCATTAGATGCAGATAAAACGTTAATTCAAAAAAGTGGATATTTTGCTCGCTCTGCAAAACCTGGTGTAAGAGATTTAGATTTGATTAAGAAATCAGCATTTATGGCGGCTGAATTTGCATTAAATGGCAAAAGCGGTTTAGTGGGTTTAGATGAGAACAATGATGGTGAATTAGGGCTTATTGACTTGCAATTAATCAAAGGAGGCAAGGAATTTGATACAAGCCAGCCTTGGTTCCAAGATATGCTAATAGCAATCGGTCAAAAATAACCCCTAAATCATTTTATTCAGGTTGTTTTGTAGAGGCCATGAACAAAGAAAGTTTAGCTAAAGTAGCTAGCGATATAGTTTCCTCAGGTAGAGGGATTTTGGCAGCTGATGAAAGTACGCCAACAATGGGCAAAAGATTGGCATTAATAGGTCAAGAAAATACAGAGGAGAATCGCAGGGACTTTCGGCAAGCATTATTTGATACAGATGGAATGGAAAGTTTCATTTCAGGAGTCATTTTGTTCGAAGAAACATTGGAGCAGAAATCGAGTGAAGGAACTAGACTTTCTGAAATTCTAGAATCAAAAGGAGTTTATCCAGGGATTAAAGTCGATAAAGGAGCTCATCCAATGGACGGTTCACCTTCTGAAAAACTAACAAAAGGACTTGATGGCCTCTATGAAAGGTGTTTAGGTTATTACAAATTAGGAGCTCGCTTTGCCAAGTGGCGTGCAGTCATAACTATTGGAGACGGCATACCTACAGATGCTTGCATCAAAGCCAATGCATCAGCACTTGCTAAATATGCAAGAGCATGCCAAGACGCAGAATTAGTACCGATTGTTGAACCCGAAGTTTTGATGGATGGCGATCACACAATTGAGAGATGCTATGAAGTATCAGTGAAAACCTTCAAGGCCGTATTTGATGGATTGGAGAATGAAGGAGTGTATCTGCCAGGAATTTTGTTGAAACCCAATATGGTAGTTTCGGGTAAAGATTGCTCTGTTCAAGGAGAAATGAATATGGTTGCAGAAATGACAGTAAAGTGTCTCAAAGCATCTGTACC
>CAZMPT010000081.1:2376-4993 GCA_964568285.1 uncultured archaeon
TTTATAGAAGACAAAGTAACATTCCCACCTGACGCTTCGTTTGAATGTTTTATCCATGATGATTTAGAACGTTGTTGGATACTTTACGTTCCAGATAATCTAGAAACAAATTCCACAGTACCTCTTATCGTAGATATGCACGGCATTACAGAAAATGCGCATGAGCAATATTTATTGACAGATATGGACCGTATCGCTAGAGAGAATAACGCAATTGTGGTTTATCCAGACGGTTGGGGCAACTCTTGGAATTTTGGTCCTTGTTGTAATCCCGCACTAGAGGAGGGAATCGATGATTTCGGTTTTATACACAAGCTAGTTAATTATACAATTCAAGAACATCCTGTAGATTCAGATAGGATCTATGCAACTGGCTGGTCAAATGGATGTGGTATGTCACAATCTCTTGCCAATAGACAATCTGATATTTTTGCGGCTGTAGCATGCATGGCAATGTATTATTTGGACGAATCTGACGATCCAAGTTATTCTCCGATTCCAATTATGGAAATTCATGGCGTCTGGGATCCAATAGTTCCATATTCAAGCACAGCAGCTACAGGCATTATATTTGCAGGCCAACTTTGGGACACAGGCGCTCTTCAGAATCTTTATATTTGGAAGGATAAGAATGAATGCTCAGGAACACTTCCAGAGTATAGTGAAGTAACAACACTTTACAATATTCAAGGATTTACAGACTGTACAAATAATGCCGAAGTTTCACTAGTCACCCTAAACTTTGCTGCACACAATGTCTATTCAAAAGATACAGACGGAAGCCCAGGAAATCAGGGTACTGTGGACACAGCCCAAATCGCTTGGGATTTTCTCAGCAAGCATTCAAAAGAATCTGAACCTGAAAATTAAAATAATAAATATTATATTACGGGCGCACTGTGCGAGCTTCCCGTGACTAAATCAAGTAGTGTTAAATTATCTGAAGGCGAGGCTCTGAAGAATAAAGATTCCAAAGCCTCAGACAAGAAAGTCCAGATTTGGATTCCCAAATCTACAATTGAGTACGAACAGGAAAAACTTAAGCTACAAATAGAATTATTGAAATTACAAACTCACGTCAGAAAGACTGGCCAGCGTATAGTAATGCTCTTTGAAGGACGTGACGCAGCAGGGAAAGGCGGTACAATAAAGCGTATTCGTGAACATCTAAATCCCCGAGGAGCTAGAGTTGTCGCTTTGGAGAAACCTAGTGACCGCGAAAGAACACAATGGTATTTCCAGAGATATACAGATCACCTCCCGTCAGCGGGAGAGATAGTTCTTTTTGATAGGAGTTGGTACAACAGGGCAATGGTTGAGCCAGTGATGGGTTTTTGCACGGATGAGCAGCACAAGCGTTTCCTGAAATACGCTCCTGTCTTTGAACGAATATTGACTAAAGAAGGGATAATTTTGATAAAATTGTACTTCTCCGTTTCAAAGAAAATGCAGCTGAAAAGATTTGAGAAGAGAGCTAAGGACCCACTAAAACAATACAAATTATCTCCAGTTGATATGCAGGCACAGGAGTTGTGGGGAGAATATACAATGCGTAAGTTCCAGATGCTTCTTGAGACAAATACAAGCCTATCTCCTTGGACAGTCATAAGATCTGACAACAAGAAACTGGCCCGAATAAATTGTATGAAATATATTCTTTCTAAAATGGACTATGAAGGCAAGATAGCCGAATCTGAATTGCAAATAGATCCGAAAATTGTGATAAGTGGTATTGACGAAATCAAACTTATGGAAGGCAACTTAGCTAAACCTCACAAACTACCGGGTTAAATTGGATAGTTCTAACAAGAGCCAAGCCTTTATCGCACTCACAATAGTTCTTGTTCTTTTAATGACTGCATATCACAACAGTAATTTTCGAGATATTTTCTCCTATTATGAGCATGCTGGCGAGAAGAATGATATAGGAAATGACGGTTGGGCAGTCGATACAGAATCTCAGTTTGAAATGGCTGCAGAATTCGACTTGATGTTAAAGAATATAGAAGATTATGAATATCCTGCAAACAGCGTAATAGTCGTGAATCAAGGTACCATAGTTAGAGAGAATTATTATAATGATTTTAACTATAATACTGAGTTCAATACTTATTCAGTAACCAAGAGTTTCACTTCAGCTCTTGTTGGAATAGCAATCGATCAGGGGCATATTGAGAGCGTCGACGACCCAATCACAAAATATTTTCCAGATTCCGTTTTTGATAATGATTCTCCTGAAAAGCAAAAGGTTACGATAAAACACATCTTGACAATGACATCAGGCTTTGATTATGGAGTGGATCCCACGCTTGCACCTCCCGTAGAAGCGTCAGTTGCACTTCATGTGCTCAATAGTCCAGTTAGTCGAGAGCCAGGTACGTCATGGGTCTATGACTCCCAAGCTCCATCAATTCTGAATAGAATAATTGAAATACAGTCCAACATGTCTTTGCTGGATTACGCAAACGAAACTCTATTCCATCCTTTAGGAATTCAGAATCCTAGGTGGGGAACGGACGATTCTGGATTAGCCTATGGTGGATTTGGCCTATATTTGACCTCTAGAGAAATGGCCAAATTTGGCCAATTGTTCTTACAAGAAGGCGTTTGGGAGAGT
>CAZMPT010000082.1:0-4801 GCA_964568285.1 uncultured archaeon
CTCTTCCAAGTTTTGATTGTACTCTTCCTAATCCAAGGTATGCCATACCATGGTTACTTTTGAGTTCTAAGGCTATAAGATAAGCCTCTTCAGCATCTTCCATTTTCTCTAGCCGTTCTTTAATCTGTCCTAACCTTACCCACGCATCACCAAAAACGTAGCTTATTTCGGTTGAATTCTGAAAACATTCCTCAGCATCATCCCACTGCTTCAATTTTCTATGCAGATCGCCCTTTTCAAACCATAATTTCTCATCATGCGGAGATATCTCCAATGCCATGGAGTAGTAGGTTATTGCTCTGCTGTATTCTCGGTGTCCTGTCAAAGCTCTGGCTTTGCTACGCCACATTCTAGAATCTTGCATTAGGACACCGTCTCTCTGTGCCCTACTGATTAGCCTTCCAGCAACCTCAAGAGATCTGCTTGGATATCCACTATCAAGCAATTCTTGAGCCTCTCCTAACATCTTCTCTCTTGCTTCTCGGTCAGTTCTTCTCAAAATGAATAGAAGGCCCGAACCAGTTAATGGTAGTCCTCCACCGATGAATCCACCGGATGCCAAACTTGGTTCAATCAGCCACCCCATTCCTGCTAGACCTGCAATGTAACATCCTATTACATAACCTGCTAACTGATATCTTCTGTGATGTAGTCCAGCAAGTCCTAGTCCCAAAAACAACAAGGGAATAAGTAAAAGCCATACAGATTCTTCGATCCATTCAAATACGGACATCAATAGGACAATAGTAAGTATCAATGATCCTCCAAAGGCAATGAACAGTGCATATGGAACTAAACTTCTTTCGAGAAGACCTAGACCGTAGATTAGCATCACTATGCCAAAACTTCCAACGTAGACCGCTACAGTCGTCACAGCACGGAGTGAAACATCTCCTTCGCAGCTTATTTCCGCGAATTCGGTCAAACAGGAGTTCTCACGGATTTCATATATCATGAAGAAAAGAGTTACTAGTACACTTCCGACAGAAAGAATAAGTCCGGACATTCGGATATCCTCACTTGTCTTCAGATCTGTATTGTAGACATTGAAAGATATCAGAATTCCTGAACCAACTGCAATTAGCATTAGGAATGCAAGTGTCGTTCCAATGTACTTCAGGCTCTCTAATTCAGTAAAATTCCAGGCAATAAAATTAAAGATGCTTAAAATGAATATTACAAGAGTGCCTATGACCACCGTACGACTTTTTCCATCTAGGTAGACAATTAGATTCTTTATTTTTCTTTTAATGACCGGTTCTTCAATTTCTTCTTCCTCTTCTATTCCCAATTTCTTAGCGTAATCCATAGGGGGTGAAAATTGGGCGTCCTCATCATCTTTTTTTTCAGTTTCTTCGTCATCAACATCAACTTCTTGTTTCTCTTCTTCTTCAACGACTTCCTCATTTTCCTCTTGGGAATTACTCACAGAATCGGTATCCTCGGACATACTTTCTTGTAAAGATATTGTGGTAATATAATGCAAGTATTAAAACTGATACCCTGACTTTTTCAGTTCAACAGCCACAGCCACTATCATTACAACCACAATTGCCACCTGCCTGAGCCACAGGTTGACCTTTGTAGTATGGATTTTCCCCATCAGAATGATTTGTAATATCAACTAGTTCGTTTACTCCGTCTACCTTAGCTACAATATAGGATTCTACACCTTGTTTCAGTGTTACACTTGACATACTGCAACCTTGACATCCACCACCCATTGTGACGTATGCCTTTCCATCAGAGACACTTTGGAGAGTTATAATTCCACCATGAGATGCAATACTAGGATTGACATCGTTCTTCAGTAACTGTTCAACTTGATTGAACATATCGCTATTACCAACATCCATTGCTTCTTCGGAGATTGCAGGTTCACCGCTCATGAGCTGTTCGCGGATTATGCCACCTATTTCTTTTCCAATTGCTGGCCAGCTTTCTACATTGTCTCCAGTCAGTGTTACTACTTGACCCGTGATATTCACTTCAGCGATGTATGGCAATTCCAACAATTTTCTTGCCAGAGGTGCTTTTTCAGTGTCAGATTCATGATTAAAGGTTACAGAAGATCTTGAGAGTACATCTTGATCTAGTACAAATCTGCATTTTTGAGGGTCTGAAGTGGGTTCTCCACGAATCTTAATCTCCTGTGCCAACATGTATTTTCATTTCCAAGTAGATTAATAAGATTTGCCGTAGCTTAAACATCAAAAGATGCTTTCTCTACGGCTTCTTCTCCAAGTTTACGGAGGAAAGCAAAGGTGTAGATTCCTGCTCCTGCCCCTGGACTTGGGTCATCAAAACTGAAACGAACTCCATATCTTCCTACAGGAGCAGATTCTAGTATTTTGACATTAGCTGGAATATCCTCGTCTTTAATCAATCTTTCACCAGTAATCTCATCCACACAGTGCGCACATGGACACATTGACCTTACAGTGAATGATGAAAGTACATGTTCAACATCATTCTGCCACTTGATAATCAGTGTCTGCCCCTCGTTTGCAACATTCATTTCTTGGGGAGCAAATGGAGATAATTCTTCGTTTGTTATGACGGTCGTTGCCTGAAGTGCAATTTGTGAAGCAATGCTTCTGATATTATCATCGTCAACGAAAGTTCCTTTGTCCATAGCTTCTCTCAAATCTTGTTTTAGAGCTATTTTTCCAAGAAGTGGTAAATCGAATTCTTCTGCAGCTGCGCTACCCCCACCTTCTCCAAAAATGTGGAAAACCTCGTCAGAACCAGGCGGCATGAAACCAGCCATGTTCTCTACTATTCCAAGTATCGGTATCTTGACCTGTTGGAACATTCTAAGTCCTTTTTCAGCTATAGTGTGAGCGACTTCTTGAGGTGTGGTAACAATAACAGCTCCAGTTAGAGGAACTGCCTGTGATAATGTGAGTTGTATGTCTCCTGTACCTGGTGGCATATCAACAAACAAATAATCTAGTTCTCCCCAGTCCACAGCACCAAGGAATTGTTGTACCAATTGAGAGGCAATAGGTCCTCTCCATACTACAGGCGTATCCTTGTTTGCTAGAAAACCCATAGACATAATCTTCATTCCATGTGCTTCCACAGGTTCCAGAACTCCTTCTTGAGATCCACCCAGTTGATGATCTCCTAATCCTACCATATTGGGAATACTTGGTCCGTAAACATCAATATCCAGAATACCAACCTTTGCACCAGCATTCGCGAAAGCTTCTGCTATACAGACAGTTACGGTTGATTTTCCGACGCCTCCTTTACCAGATGCAATGGCAATAATATTTTTGACTCCTTTCAATGAGTTTGGAGTATTTGGGGCATTGAGTGAAGGTAATCTTTGAACTTCCCAATCTTTCTTTATTTCTATTTTCCCAATGTCAGCTACATTTTTTAGAGCATCTTGGCATTTTTGGGCCAGTTCATCATGGTTTGGCATAAGGGGTGCAGGTAATCTGAGAGAGAATCTCAAAGTATCTTTACCGATAGTCATTCCTTTGACATAGCCCAAAGTGATGATATCCTTATTGAAATAAGAATCAGTTACCGTGGCTAATGCATCGGTTATTTCTTTTGCATCCATGTTTCATTATTCAATTAGTGTGTCTATATGGAAGTTATCTTGAAAAAAGTTGACGGCGTACTCGAGTTCCCGTGGGCTCGCGCACCACAGTACCATCGAATACGCGGGTGGGCTTAACTTCCGTGTTCGGAATGGGAACGGGTGATCACCACCGCTATGGCCGTCAGACAGCTCTCGATTTAGGGCCTGTATATATTGTTTAGTTTAGCCTTCATCATCTCCGCCACCTTCATCAGATTGATCAGAATCATATCTGTCACCATCAGTCCACATTGTTTGATGCCAGTATGAATCGGTGAAATCGGCATCAGTTACTGTAGCACCTGTAAAGTGTGCGAACTTAAGGTCAGTATAACGGAGGTCTGCGTCAGTCAGGTCAGCCCCATAGAGGGATGCGTCAGTCAGGTCAGCATAACGGAGGTCTGCACCAGTCAAGTCTGCATATCTGAGGTACGTATAAATTAAGTCAGCATATCCGAGATATGCATTGGATAAATCAGCACCTTCAAAATTTGCATCAGTTAGGTCAGCCCCATAGAGGTCTGCGCCGGTCAAATCAGCATATTGGAGGTCTGCGCCAGTCAGGTCAGCATATTGGAGGTCTGCGTCTAGTAAATTGATGCCCACTAAATTCATTCCAGATAAATTCTGGTTACTGAGATCTACACCAGCACAATTACCGTAAGGAACTAATTGACAGGAAGTCAGGTTTTCCAATTCATTAATGCGATCCTGCATTTCTTCCATGTCGTAGGACATATTACTCATTTTCCATTGCATATCATAAATAACATCCCAAATGTCATCTACCTGTGAATTCAATTCATCTATTTCATAACCTATGTACCAAATAGTATTATTCAATTCATCTATTGCGTAATGCACTTCATTCATTTCATAATACAATTCATCCGTTGTGTTCCACATGTCATTTTGAATGTATTCTAAATTATTCCATAATGAATTTATGTCGTTCCATGCATTGTCTATATTGCTATCAACATCATCAAAATCATCTGACACTATATTCCATACTTCATCGTTATTGAGTGTAGTATCAGTATCTTCCGAGCAAACCCATTCATTGCCAGTGTATCTAGCAATTTCGTCTTCTCTGCATCCCAAAACTTCGAGTGCGTCTGGAGAATCAGTAATTCCATTAATTCTAGTTTCCAATAAAGCCAGTTTGGCTTCTTCAGCATCTAATCTTGAAGTAAGTAGATT
>CAZMPT010000083.1:0-2403 GCA_964568285.1 uncultured archaeon
TCTTAGTATCTTTTGTCGCTCCTTGATGCCGTTCAGCAACCATAGCAAGGAAACCGTCTGGGACTTCTATAGAATATCCTTGTTCACTTGCGAAATCACTTACAACAGAGGGAGGGAGTCCCTGAGAATCGTACATTTCTAGAAGCTTGGTTTGATCTATTCCTCCTGATGAAATAGCTCGTTGTACCGCACGACGTCCACGTTCAAGAGTCTGGCTAAAACGCTCCTGCTCAAGTTTTACCATATCTAAAATATGTGATTTGTTTGTCTTTAATTCGGGATAAGTTGCTGAGAAATTGTCAATATGATGTGAAACCATATCAGACAATGATGATTCAGGTGCTCCAATATCTCTTAAGAGCAAAGACGTTCTTCTAAGAACCATACGAGCAAGATAACCTGCCTTAACATTACTTGGAACTATACCGTCTCCAAACATGAAGGCAAGGGCTCTTGAATGATCCACAGCGGCGAATAACTTCTCAAGAGGTTCAATAGCTGAGGTGAACTCTGAAAGCGTCATGGAATGCCCAGATTCATTGAGCCTATCGAGAACCTGCTGCCTTAGTTCTGTCAAATCCGAACCATAGTCAATTGACAATACGCCACACAACTTTGCGTTTTCAGATATTATCGAACTAGATTTTCTCAGTGTATCCTTAAGATCTGTAAGTTCTGTAAGATAGGAAACCGCTTCTGGGAAAACTGCCTCATATATCGTAGATGTCCCCTGTGATGCCCAAACTAACCTTTCAAGGCCATACCCAGTATCAACTATAGATCTTGGCATTCTCTTGAATTTTATGCCTTTAAGTTCTATATCGCCCTCAGGATCCTCCTCAAGATCCATGAATACCAAAGTTGCCAGTTCCAATCCTCCAGCTAGGACCTCCAACGCTTCACCTCCATTGCCCCCACCAACCCATGGATTCTCTTTGTATGTTATTTTAGAAGCATCTAAGCCTAGTCCAGTATAGAATTCATGGCATAATTCTACTGTACGATTCTGCCAGTATATGTTTTCCTCTTCGGTATTGAAGGCATGATGAGCCATCATTTCAAAAGTAGTCAAATGACGGCCGCTTCGCCCAACTGATTCCAAATCATTAAGACGTATGCATGGTTGAGATATTGTCAATGGATTTGCAGGAGGTTTGGAAGAACCACTTGTGACATGGGGCTGAAAAACGGCAATTGACGCAATTGAAAGATATATGTCGTTTCGCCAACGTGCTACCACTGGAGCTCGTGGAACTCGCGTATGATTATGCTTTTCAAAAAAGCGCAAAAATTCTTCCCGGGCCTCATCAAGATTCATTGATTTGGAGAATAATGGTTTATCGATGAATGAATATTCTACACAAGGAGCGTCACCACAAAGCTCATGCTCAACGGTTGACCAAAAGAAGCTATTGCACTTTGCGCACTTCTGTTGGGTAAAACCAGATTCTTGAAAGAAGCGGAGAGAAAGGCCATCGCTCACAATATGGCAGAGAGTGGGAGCTTAAAAACTGCGGAGGCCCATAAGCCTTTATGACTCTTTGAAGGATGAGTGACCAGTATGGCTTCTAATGAAGAACACAAACCTTACGTTTCAGCTACAACAATTTTACCTGAAATAACTACACAAGGAATTATTCTTGCCATTGTTCTAGGTATGCTACTAACTGCTGCAAATGTTTATTTGGGATTGTATGTTGGAATGACGGTCAGTGCATCTATTCCTGCAGCTGTAATCTCTATGGCTGTTTTGAGAAGCTTGGCAAAAGCGAATATTGCAAAGGGAACCAATATTCTTGAGAATAATTGGGTTCAGACTGCAGTTTCATCTGGTGAGTCTCTTGCAGCAGGTGTAATCTTTACACTGCCTGCACTTCTAGTTATGAATCAGACAAGTAATGGTGAAGTTGGATGGTCTGAATTTCCATATTTCAAGACGTTGATAATTGCATTGGTTGGAGGTACAATTGGTGTGCTATTCTCTATCAGTCTTAGAAGAATCTTCATTGTTAAAGAAAAATTACCCTATCCTGAAGGTGTGGCCTGTGCAGAGGTGTTAGTTGCAGGGGAAAAGGGTGGTTCGCAAGTAATGCCAATATTTGCGGGAATTGCCTTTGGAGCTATTTACAAAATCATGTCATCACTTATGGTGACTGTAGACAACACTGTGAAACAGGTTAGCGTCGGGCTTTGGGAGCATGGTTGGCAAGGGTTCTATACTTTTGCGGGTAAATTGAATTCCTCAGCTGCATATGCCAAATCAAAAACAACATTCTATCTTGGTGCTGAATTCTCACCGGCGCTACTTGGCGTAGGCTACATAGTTGGCCCTGCGATTGCTAGTTTTGTATTCTTTGGCGGAATGCTAGGAGCTATTGTGATTATGCCAATAGCCAGTACTCT
>CAZMPT010000083.1:2503-4716 GCA_964568285.1 uncultured archaeon
CGAACTGAAGAAGACCTGCCTGCAAAATCAATTGCATTGACTAGTGCTGCTATGGCAGTTCCCATGTTCCTTATGGTGTGGCTCGTCTCAGGACTGTTACTACCTGCCATACTATCGCTGATTATAATCTTCACTGCTGGATTCCTCTTCGCTGCGGTCGCAGGTTATATGGCAGGTATTGTTGGAAGTAGCAACAATCCGCTTTCAGGAGTTACAATTATAGTAGTCATACTGACTGCAACGACCTTCGCTCTGTTGAACAGTTTAGTATATGCAGGAGAGAATACAGCTGAATTACAAGTTGCAGTTATTGGTGTTGCTGCCTTCGTAGCATGTGCCGGAGCAATCTCAGGAGATAATCTTCAGGATCTGAAAACTGGATATCTAGTTGGGGCCACACCATGGCGTCAGCAGATTGGACAAGTTGTTGGTGTCGCTGCAGGTGCGCTCGCAATACCACTTGTTCTTAATTTACTGGCTGACCAGATTTTGAATGGAGATCTAGAAGCTCCTCAGGCTTTTCTGATGGCTAGCATAACGAATGGAATTCTAGGAGGTGGAATGGATTGGTCTATGGTTTTCATGGGTGCGGGAATCGCATTCTGCCTGATAGCACTTAGACATACCGATGAATATATTGCTATTCTGATTTGCGCGTATCTCCTTTTCCTGATTGGGGGTTTTCTAGAGGGTGCAATACCTGCATTCTTATTCTCTGGAAGTTTACTTGTTGGAGCGACACAACTCTGGATAAAGGATAGAGGTGGATTGAATGTCTCGATAATGGCCGTAGCTGTAGGAATGTACCTCAGCCTCAAGATGACCGTTCCTATCTTTATCGGAGGAATGCTAAAGATGTACATTGATAGTAGATTTGATGGACCTCTGAGGAAAGAGAGGCCAGAATTGTTCAAAAAAGGTCAAGAAGAAGAGTTATCACAACAAAGAGAAAAACTTCACAGTCCTGGAATATTATTTGCGTCTGGATTGATTGCTGGGGAAGCTATAATGGGAATTGGTTTGGCGGCAATGGCAGTCTCTGGAATATATCTAGGAATGACAGATGAACCATCAATCTACCCTGGTGTTCTGGTTTTTGCAATTGGTGCGGCACTGATGGCTGCATTCAGCCTCAGACAAGTGAATGAAAAAGATTTTGGAAAAGTAGAAGATTGGAACTTTGATGACGTACAGGATGCCGAAATGGTTGATGAAGCTCCAAAAAAGAAAACCCGAAAGAAAAAGTCAAAGAAATGATATTGGACTAAGCGGGTGTGGTCTAGTCTGGCATGACTGTGGCTTCCCAAGCCACCAACCCGGGTTCAAATCCCGGCACCCGCACCAATTTAATCCTACCAGCATAGGCCTTACCCTTGGCTGATAGAAACTTTGTGATAATTGGGCATAGAGCGCATACAATTGCTGATTGGAAATTAGATGATCTTTGTGGAGGGGCTGGAAGACTAGACGTTCTGGTTAGATGTGTTACTGCAGCTCTTTGGAAATCACATGGAATAAGACGAGACACGGATGTCTGGTTGATTCTAAGTGGCCCTCCGAATCCACCGGTCACTGTACATCTTAATGGAGAGAACATCAGATATTTGAATCCAGATGAGAGATCAACAGCTGCCCTTATTAGAAATGGATTGATAAAATTCAAAAAAGAGAAAGGACCTATGGAAACAAGCCCTGGAATAACTATGGAAAGAATAGGCCTAAGTGGAGTTTTGGAAAAACTTCCAAATCTTGTATTACTTAGTGAAAATGGTAAAGATGAGATAGGAGGGGCGAAAACCTTCATACTCGGAGATGATAAGGATCCAACTGAAGAAGAAATGAAAATATTGAGGCGCCTGCCAAAAATTGGCTTCGGGAAAGAAAGTCTTCTGAGCTCAGCGTGTATAACTTTAATACACCACCTTTTGGATATTTGAATAGATGAAAGATTACAGTCTGTGGATGAGATGGCAGTCCATACACCGAACAGCTAATCCTCTGCCCGGTGCACACTTAGATATTGTCAGTAAATGGATGCTTATTACTAGATCCTATGTGTTTGAAATGAACATTTATGCGGGCATAGTGGGGATACTGCTAGCATTACAATTTGTGACTGAAAATAGAACTTTAATTTATTACGATGGTGCAATAGTTATCGTTGGACTCATATTAGCCCATGCGGCGAATAATATGATGAATGATTTTTTTGA
>CAZMPT010000084.1:0-4668 GCA_964568285.1 uncultured archaeon
CTACAACAGATGGTACTGGCGTAGTTCATACAGCAGTGATGTATGGTGAAGAGGACTATGCTTTAGGAATGGAAGTAGGTTTCCCTGCTCAACATACTGTAGGTATGGATGGCAAATTCATTACAGGAACACACAATTCATTGGACGGCCGTTATGTCAAAGATTGTGATTCAGACATCATAGATCTTCTGGAAGAGAATGATCGCCTCTATAGGGAGCATACTTACACTCATGATTATCCTCATTGTTGGCGTACAGACCATCCACTTCTTTACTATGCCATGGACAGTTGGTTTGTCCGAATGACTGCTGTCAAGGAGAATATAATCAAGTACAACTCAGAAGTTGAATGGGCTCCTGAATGGACGGGAACTGGTAGGGTTGGGGAGTGGCTCAGCAATATCAAGGATTGGGCAATTAGTCGAGAACGTTATTGGGGAACTCCGATTCCCGTGTGGATTTGTCAGGATTGCGGCAAGGAACACTGTGTTGGAAGCATAGAGGAGATGACTTCAATGAAAACAAGTGATTCCCCAATCCCTAAGGAATTACATCGGCCCTACGTTGATGATATCAAGCTTCAATGTAATTCAGATGGTTGTAATGGAGAAATGATTAGAGAACCATATGTTATGGACTGTTGGTTTGATTCAGGTTGCGCATCCTTTGCACAGTGGCACTATCCGTTCGAGAACAAGGACAAATTCTCTGGAAGCTTTCCGGTTGATTACATTTGTGAAGCTGTCGACCAGACACGTGGATGGTTCTATTCTCTTCTTGCAGTATCGACTACAGTATTCGATAGCATCTGTTACCATCGTTGCCTCTCCTTAGGCCATATTCTTGATAGTGAGGGAAAGAAAATGAGCAAGTCAAGAGGCAATGTAGTCAATCCTTGGGACCATTTCAATAAGGAGGGGTCAGACGCGATACGTTGGTACATGACTACTCAAAGTGCACCTTGGAGCCCTATGAATTTTGATCCTAATGGCGTAAGAGAAACATATGCCAAGATGTTCCTTACTTTGTGGAATGTTTACCGTTTTCATGCAGACTATGCGTCATTAGACGAGTTTGATCCTAATGATGAAGCAGGTTTCATTCCAGTTGATCAGCGTAGCCCATTAGATCGCTGGATACTTTCTAGAATGTCCAGTGTAGCTAAAGCGTATCACGAGCAGTTCGTTTCTTGGGATTTCCATAAGGCAGGTCGTGATTTGGAAAATTTCGTGATTAATGACCTTTCAAATTGGTATGTTCGCCGCTCCCGCCGCCGACTTTGGGAAGAATCAGATAGTAAGGACAAGCAAGCTTGTCAACACACCTTACACGAGATTCTGTCTATAGTCAGTCGTTTGATGGCCCCAATATCACCGTTCATTTCAGATAGGATTCACAACGATCTCACAGGGACTTCAGTTCATCTAGCTGACTGGCCTGTTGGTTCAGATATTGTTAATGGTGATTTGCCTCCTCAAGACTTCAATTTGGAGCAACAAATGTCAGTAGTACGTTCACTTGCCGAGACAGGACGTAAGATACGTGTTGACGCCAATCGTCGTCAAAGACTTCCCTGCCGCTCAGGTTGGATTGTTGGCGGCCCAGAGCTGTCTGATTTCCATGATATTTTAGCTGAGGAGCTAAATGTGGAGAATCTAACTACTGAACCCGATTTAGATCGTTTTCAGAGAGTTGAACTTGCACCTAATCATAAGGCATTGGGAGCAAAATGCAGGGCAGATCTTCCAAAAGTTCTGACAGAATTAGGAAAAATGGACTCCGAAGTTTTCTTGTCTGATGTAAAATCAGGCTCAGCTAAACTTGCAGGGTATGAAATTACTGAGAATGACATAGAAATTAGACGCGTTGAGAAGGAGGGTTTTGCAGCCATGACGTTTTCAGTTGAAGATTCAGGCGATATTTCATTAGTTCTTGATGTCAGTATTGATGATGATTTGCTTTCCAAAGGCCTAGCTAGAGAGATTACACGCCGTGTACAATCTAAACGTAAGAATTTGGATCTGGATGTAGAAGATTCAATAGACCTAATGGTCTGGTTAACGAAGTCGTCACCTAAACTGAATTCAGAAGACTGGGAATATGTTAAGTCAGAGACCAGAGCCAACCCTGCCGAATTATCTTATTTAGAACCATCTGAGAATTCAGACGAATTCGAGATTGATGGAGAGATAATTCAATTCAGTTTGAAGCAAAACAAGTGATTTTATCTTCCGAAACGTTCCTTTTCTAAGTAGATTTTTAAATCAGCGCGCATTTTCTCTAAATTCCACATTCCATGATTGTAATAGTCTTTTACAGCAGCATTAGGATTGAATTCCTGTAGTTTGTCCCATAAATCCAGCCTCTCTTCTAAATCAGTTTTTTCAACCGGTTTAAATTCTGGAGTCTTCTCAGTTACGATTTCGGCTACAACAATTTTAGGTTCTATTTCTTTGCGACCTTGAATTTGGGTGTTTTTTTTTCTGCAGGTTTGAATTTAGGGGTTTCATCTTCAAAAGAAGGTGTAGTCTCTGAAACTTCAAATGTTGTGTTACTACTAGCCACTTGTTCGTCTCCTCCCATAATTTTAACTCCACCTGAGCCAGAACCTAAAGACATCGATCCTATGCTTCCACCTTCATTACCCAACATGCTGTCCGTGTCTAATTCACTAAGTTCCATATTGTTACTGGCCTGTGGAATTTCAGGACTACTTGCAGGTTTGAATTGTGGAGTTTTATCCACTCCAGCTCCACTCATGTCTTTTATCGCTTCAGCTGCTGCATCACGTACCTCTTTTGATCCATCCCCCGTCAAAATTAGTGCGCGATCCATAACTTCTCCAGGCATTTCCCATGAAACGCCTTTGGCGATTGAAGCTAGGGCAATAATTGCAGTTGCTCTCACACGCGAATCACTGTTTTCAGCTTCTTTTACGATTCTATTTACCACTGCTATGAATTCGTCATAGCTAAGTTCACTGGCCTTCCCCCAAAATTCCTTTACAGTGAATAAATCTCCACTTAAAACCGGTTTCAAGAATGCTTCAGTTGGATCAACTTTGGCAACAGGTTTGAAGGTTTTTGGCTTGCTGGCAGTTTTCCTTGCCCTTTTGACTACCTTTTTCTTAGTTGCTCCTTTCGTTATTTTCGCTTTTTTACCAGACAATTCCCTAACTTTGAAAATCCGGCTTTTTGGCAATCCCTTTGATTTTGGCACTACTTTCGCAGTTCTCCTTTTAGCAATATCAGATCCACTCTCTACCTCAAGCCCTACTGGTGGAACAAATAGATCCTCATTTTCTTGGACAGGAACTGGTTCAGGAGAGGGTGTTTTCACAACAGTTTCATCAAAGGTCACAATTGCACTGAAAACATCCTCTAGAAAATCCTCAGGAGATAATTGTAGATTACTACTCGTAATTTCATTTTGCAGTATATCTTCACCTATAGAAACAACAAACATGAATTTGTGTATATTCAAATAATTAGAAATAAACTCAGATATGGAAATAAATGCTCCAGAAGGTGCCCTTTCTAGTCCTTGAACTATTATTACAAGAGGTTTTTTCTGAAGAGATATCGCAGCCAATTTCTTCAACGATGAGTCAAATTGGTGGATCAATTCAATTCTATTTTCACTTGTTAGATGAGTTGCTATAGTCGCCGGTGCACTCTCATTGATTCGATTTACCAGATCTGCTGTAGCTCCTGTTGTATCCTGATTTGATTTTAGTTCGGTAACTATCTGTTGTATAAGGGGCTGGGATAAATCATTCTCTGATAAAAATCTTCGTGAATTAAAATCTATTACACTCAAACCAGCTGCATAAAGGTCACTTTCAAGGTCAGAAATGGCAGTTTTTCTTTCACCTAATGTTCCACCATATAGCGCAATAGAAGAAGGTGGGTTTGCCCCCCCGGCCATTTTGATTATCCTTGCTGTCGCTGCCGTTGTCATATGTGCCCTATAATGAGCATTCACGATGGCGCACTTTTAAAGCTTAGCTACATAGAGACTAACTGTGCGGGGGTCGCATAGCCTGGCCAATTGCGCTGGACTTAAGATCCAGTCCTTAGTGGTACGTGGGTTCGAATCCCTCCCCCCGCACCACTATAGATTACTCATCAATACGTTAAGTCTCCAAAGGAACACAATAAAGAACACAATTGCAAAGACTTGCCAGTTGTTCCTGATAGCTTCATACCAGTTAGTACGTTCCATGCTAATCATTGGAGAAATGTTGGTGAACAATCCTATAAACATTATTGAAGTGCAGATTAGTACAAGGTAGAAACTAACTCCTGGAGAATAACTTATGTCAGTCTGATAGAGGTATTCTCCTTGTGCAGTTAGAGATACACATTCAGTTTTTCCCCATATGACTGGTTCACTCATCCAACAGCCACCTGCTATTTCTTGTTCCTGATCTAAGGTATGGCTGTCAGAAATCAGTGCATTATCGATTAATGCAGTGAATACCAATAGACTTGCCATGGATGTTACTAGCGCAATAGAGAATACAGAAGCTATCCAGATTCTGTATTTCTGTGCTCGATAAGCTAGGAGTATCGCAAAAAAAGACAGAAAGAGTGAGATTGAGAGTAAAGTGTTTACAGTACCGAACAGTGACTGTCTATAGTCACAATTATAGAATTCATCAACTTC
>CAZMPT010000085.1:0-4607 GCA_964568285.1 uncultured archaeon
GTAAAAGATGGTGCAAAGACTAGTATTCACTTAGCATGTTCAGACGAAGTAAAGGGCATTACGGGGAGATTCTTTGCTGCTTCTAAAGTCAAGAAAGGATCCAGTAAAGCTAAAAATGAAGAACATAATCAAAAACTATGGGAACTTTCAGAAGAGGCTGTTGCTAAATTCCTTTAGCAAAGTTTTAAAGGGAACATGAAGGACATATGAATATGGACACAAAGACGTTGTTCGTGGCTGTTTTGGTTGCTGGGATTATTGGTGGATTTACAGTCAACAATTATCTCGTAACTGATGAACCTATAGAGAATAACGAGGCTCCTGATTTTACGTTGACTGATACCTATGGAAACGAATTCAACCTTTCAGATTATGAAGGTGAAAAGGTTATTGTTTTGGAATTTATGAGCATGAAGTGTGGTACTTGCAAAAGCTTTGAGAAAGATACTATCAAAAGCTATTGCAACGAATCCATGCCTGAAGATGTGGAAGTTATCTCTGTAACTCAAACAAAAAATGCTGATGAGGATGAATTGGCTGAAAGAACCGAAGAAATGGGATGGAGGTTCATGAAAGGTAGTAGTGAAATGACGGATGCATTTGGAGCAGACAGAAGCCCTACTATTGTTATAATCGATAAAGACGGAATGATTACTTTCTCAGAGAGTGGGGCTATGTCTCAGTCTGAATTAGAGGAAGAAGTAAACGCAGCGCTTAGATGAGTATCTGGTTCAAGAATTACTCTGTAGATGACGTCAAGACCAAAGGTACTATGGTGGAGCACCTTGGAATAGAAGTGACGGAACTTGGTGATGATTTCGTACGTGGCACTATGCCTGTAGATAACCGAACCAAACAACCTTTTGGAATTCTGCATGGTGGTGCATCTGTTGCTCTTGCAGAAACATTAGCTAGCTATGGTGGATTCTTGACTATTGACCCAGAAAAGTATCATGTCGTTGGTGTTGAGATTAATGCCAACCATCTCAAGGTTGCTAAGAGTGGAATTGTCACTGGAAAATGTAGTCCTATCAAAAGAGGGCAATCTACTCAGGTCTGGCAGACTGAGATAACAAATGAGGATAATGAACTTGTTTGTGTTAGTAGAATTACTTTGATGGTTCTCGATAAGAAATAAACTAGAATTGCATTATCAACATTAGTGAAGCATAACCTGTGAACATCAAGAATGGCGTATCCCAAGTGTGTGGTGAATATGCTTCAGTCAAAGTCATAACAATCGGAACTATAAGCATTGCAAGAACAAATTGAATTGGAGTGAAATAATCGAAATACATTGCTACCACTATGAATCCTGTGATTAGAACGCAAGCACTTCCCTCTAACGTTCTCACGTATTCTTTATTGGTAAACAGTGCCTTGGTCTTGTATTCATGGGTGCCAAACCTAACTCCCACTGGTTCTGCTAGACCGTCTCCTATCACATTGATTAAAATTGGAATAAGAACCAACGATTCTAAGCCCCATTGTCCACATAACCAAATCATAGGTAGCATTACGCCGAACCCTGCTGCAAACTGTGTCCAAAGCCACGTTAGAGTATGGGGCCTGTCTTCTGGCCTATCAAAACCATCAAACATTAGTTGGAAAGGAGGAAATAAGGTCCTAATTGGTTCATAAAATGCCAACAAAGATGCTGTGGTTATCAAAGCACTTATGGCTAAATATATGAAATCTGTAAAAGTTTCAGCATTAAATTGTTGATCTATGAAAACAGGTAAGAAAAATATTGCAAAATGATTGAGTTTTCTAGTGTAATTTACTCTGACATTTAGGTAGCGTACGAGGGCTCCTGAAGAAAGCATGACCGTACCGAGAGCAAAACCCTTTGCAACGGTCGACAGTATTTCCGGAGTGAACTCCGTGATGGTAGACTCTATTTCTGGAGGAATTTCCATACAACACCAAGTGGTGGACCGGGCGAGATTTGAACTCGCGCCCTCCTCCATGCCAAGGAGGCGATCTTCCAGACTGATCTACCGGCCCGCTAATGTGCCATTTTAGTGGCCTGTTAATAGGATTATAGCTTAAATTATAGCGTAATCTGTTTAGTAATGGTCGGAATAAGGATAATGTGAGAGGAGTAAAAGAAGTAAAATCATACATGGAAGAGAATTCCATAAATGGAGAAATCATTATGTTCAAAGCGGAGCAGGCAAAAACGTCGGCTTCTGCTGCTGAACATCTAGGGTGTGAGGTTGCTCAAATTGCCAAAAGCATAGTATTGAAAGCTGAGAAGCCAATCCTAGTGATTCTATCTGGAGATGTGCGAGTAGATCTGAAGAAACTCTCTGAAGTAATTGGAGAAAAGGCGAAGTTGGCCAGTCCCGAATATGTTTCGGAGGAAGTTGGATTCATAATTGGAGGGGTGCCTCCTATCGGATTCGATAGGCCTGTTCGGATATTAATTGACAAATCAATAGAGAGATTCTCCGAAGTATTCAGCTCTGGTGGATCAAGAGATTCCATACTGAAGATCGATGTAAATGAATTGAAAAATGTCGTCAAAGGTGAGATTGTAGACGTTTCAAAATGAATTTAGATTGTTCCTTTGAGATATTTCTGTCTCTTTGGTTCAGGAAATCTTTCTATTGCGTATCTCAACATTGTTCGGGGCATGGTTCTGTAATGTTTTTTTAGGAAATCTTCTTCTTTTTCTATGTCTCTTTTTCCAGCTTCCCTGAGCATCCATCCAACCGCTTTATGGATAAGATCATGAGTGTCGTGGAGTAAAATCTCTGCTATCTTGAAAGTATCTTGTAACTCATTTTTCCTTATAAAACAATGAGTTGAAACTATGGCTATTCTCTTTGTCCATAAGTCTTCAGTTTTGGCCCAAGCGTAAAGAATTGAACGATCTTTATCCATCAGATGTTTGCCTATTACGTGTGGACAAGTTACGTCTACCAAATCCCAATTGTTGATATATTTGAAGCTGGAAACGTAGATTTTGTAAAGTTGATTTCTAGTTTTTTTATCTCTATTTTTAGAATACTTATTTACCAAAATTATCAATCCTAGAAGTCTTTCTTCATGGTATTTTGATTGTATTAGTGTTTTCATATCTGCAATAGAAATATCAATATGTTTTTTGGCAATTAATCTGATTTTTGGAGCTCTTACTCCAAGAAAAATATCACCGTAACCATATTCTCCTTTGCCTGTTTTGAAGAATCTCAGACTGTGTTGAGCTATCTCCTTGTCTGCTAGTGCTCGTATTTCTTCTCTGGCTTTCATTTACTCCAATGACTGGTAATTCCCAAACACATTGCTATTGCTGGACCTATCCCTATAGCAAACATAACTGTTCCTAAACCAAAAGTTCCACCTAATACTATGCCTATGCTCAAAACTATGATTTCTATTCCTACTCTTACTCTCCCAATTGGCCAATTTGTCTTTCTTTGGACGCCTGTCATCCAGCCATCGCGCGGCCCGGGACCTAAATTTGCTGTAAGGTACAATGCGCTTCCAACTCCAACTAATAGGATACCTAATGAAGCTTGAATAACTTGTGGGAGAAAATCTGTTTGATCTGGAATAAATGGCCTCATTACATCTATTGACATTGCAATTAATATCGCATTCAAGATTGTGCCAATTCCTGGAATTTCTCGTAAAGGTATCCAAAGAAAAAGAACCAAGACACTAACTACAAATGTTGCCATCCCGACGGTAAAATCTGCCTGTTTTGATATTCCTTGGGCAAGAACAGTCCATGGGCTAACTCCAATGCCTGCATCAATCAATATTGCTTCACCAGTTCCAAATATCCACAAGCCCGAAATCAAGAAAATTAACGTAGTGAATTTGGGTTTTAGAGTAAGTGGAGTTTCTGAGCTCCATGTAGTCGTAGGAACTTTATGAGCTGGTCGAATAAATTCTAAAATTGTTCTCAGTGACAAGCTTGACCATATTTCTTCAAGCGCCAATAATTATAGGGCCACGGGGTCAAGAAACCAACAATCAACATGAATGGTATTGCTATCGGCATAAGGCCTAGTTCTCCCTTTGTGAATAATAAATCTGTCAGTTCCATTGCTATTTCCATCATTAACATTGATATGAATGACATGCCAAGCGCTGTAGATAATGCATTTCTGAAATCCATCTGGCCTCGCATTAGAATTACTGTTTCTAGCATCACGCTAGTTATCAGGCCATTGATCAAAGGTAAAATCAAAAGAAAGTAGTACCAATTCGTTCCAAAGGTAAGTGCTGCACCAATGCCATAGACTGAATATGCGGCAAGTGTACCAAATTCTCCAATAGAACAGCCTATCAAACACCATTTGGTATTGTGTGCACTCTGCCTCCAAACGGAGCTATCTCTCCAATTGAAATCTGACTGGGCTGGTTTGCTTGGAAGTTGAAACAGGTCTAGTGCCGCTCCAGGTTCATGGATGGTGTACCCTGCACTTGTGACTGCAGATTCCAGTATTTGTTTGTCTATGTCTGATTCGGAATTTATGGTTGCTTTGGCACCTTCGAGGTCTATATTTACGTCGGAAACGCCCACAACTGCTGACAAGGCATTCTTGACGTTGTTGGCGCAACCATTGCAGGTCATACCTCCAACACCTAAA
>CAZMPT010000086.1:0-4601 GCA_964568285.1 uncultured archaeon
TCAGAGGATAGTTTATAACGCAGATGAAGAGGTTCAAATCCCCCTCCCCGCGCCATTACATTTTTTGAAAATCTAATTCTAATATTTCTTTTGTTTCTAAATTTTTTGATTTGTGAATCTTACTACTTCGAAAATCAAAAGGATATATGATATAATTCAACTTAGGGTCATATGTTTTATACAAAAAATACTCCCAAAGGTAACCTTGGGTGCTACCTGATGATAAAAAATCACCTCCGGATATCCTCTTAATCTCTTTTATAAGTTGTTCAATATTATCTGAATAAGAAATAGTTCCAGTTTCGATAATTACGCAAGAATTTGTATCGAATTTAGACCAGCCCTCCATATCATTGATGTTCATTTTATTACAATCTGGGCATCCATAAAGATCAATCGTAATGTTTCCGTGCTCGCAATTTGGAAAATATTTTGAAACGAAACGAAAGTAGGTTCCACGACAAGGATCACCGATTACCATTAATTTTTTCCCTTGTTCTTTTGAAAGTTGAAGAGCCTCACGATAGAATTTTTTGGTTTGAAAATGCCTCCGAATCATCTATAATACAACAACATACCTGTCTATTAATCGCAATCTATTCACAAGCAATAATCTAATATATTACCAAGTGAATCGAATATTATGTTAGAATCTGTTAAGCTAGCTGTGGTCATGGCTATCGCGCTTTCATTTTGTACGCCATGCTCATCGGGCTTAGTTGAAGAATCAAGTGATTTTCAAACCAAAGATTCTGACCGTACTTATCCTAATGATTGGACACATCGGCCGTTTATTGAATTATTCTCAAGTTTGAGCTGTGTATACTGTATGTCATATGCCGATCCTGCAATGGATGAAGTAATACATGATGTAGAAGGAGAGGAATCTAATCCGTATAATGTCATTGTTTTCCATCAGACAAATGGTGGAGCTGGTGATGACCCATTCCATACAGAACAATCAAAATCTCGTATGAGAGATCATTATGGACAAACTGGAACGCCAAATGCTCAGTTTGATGGAAACTATCGATACGTTGGTGGTGGTGGTGAAGAAAATTATCAGGATTATGTTCAAGCAATTCAAGATTCTGGACCAAGAGAAGGTGAAGGTAACGATGAGCCTTTCAAATATGTTGATTTAGATATTTATAGTGAATTCATTGGTTCAGAAAGTGAAGGTGAAGCTGGACAATTCAAAATAACTGTGAATGTTGAATATCATGGTTCAACTGGAGATGATGGAGGCATTCCTACAAACCCTAATGATTTAAGTGGTGAAGATCCTGATTTGAATGGGGAATTGTTTGTCTTCATGGTAGAAGATGGAGTTCCTGCTTATTCTTCGTATTTAGATGAAATTTGGAATAATAGAATGGTCTTTAGGGAATACGCAATTGAAGACGAAGAATTTACTTTAGAAGAAGGTGAAGCTACTGAATTTAGCGCAGTTTGGAAGGTACCGACTACCCAAATTGATGGTGATGGAGTTTCTGGGGATATAAAAATCCCTATCAATCCTGGAAGAATGATACCTATTGCTGTTGTATTTGATAGAGATGATACAGACTCAGGAAATGATGAGGATGCCAGTGATGACACCTATCCTACTCCAAGAGCAATTCAATCAGCTACCCCTCAATCTACTAAATATGATAATCCTGAAAGAGACATTCCTGAAATAAAAACTAAAACTGAAAAATATTTGGAGGACGGGGCTGAAATTCAAGCAACATTTGATGCGGATGAAGGAATTGGAACCTCATATGTTGTTTACAACTACGAATCAAGCAATTTTACTGGAGATTGGATGACTGATGAAATGAAAATAGAAGGTGAAGAAGTTTGTGATGAAGAAACCGGAATCTGCTACGCATATTCTGGGGCTACTGGAACTTCTTTAATTCCATATTCTGGAGATAATGAAATATATTATCAAGTTCTTTTTGTGGATGGAAATAAAACATCAAGTAAAACTGAAGTGATACAATTTGTAGGTGCTGATGGTGGAGCTCCTCCATCTGAGCAAAAAGAATTGCCCATTATGTTAATCGGTGTTGGAACCATAGTTCTAGCCTTAGTGGTTGGCTTTGTTATATGGGCTAGAAAGCCTGCTTCTGGCTAAACAAAAGTGTAAAATACTTCCCGTAGACTCATAACTCAAGGTGATAGTATGAACAAGGGACGAAATTTACTAGCCATTACTGTCTGTTTTCTATTTGTTATTTCATCTATTTCTATTCCTTCAGGGGCATCTAATGAAGAACCTGATGAATACCCAAATGGATGGACACATAGACCAATTATGGAACAGTTTACCAGTCTAGGATGTCCTCCGTGTATGGGGATTGATCCAGACGTAGCAAAATTATGGAAAGAATTTAGGGAAGAACCAGGGCAACCAGTAACTTTTGTTTCATTCCACCAAATTAATGGTGGTTCTGATGATGAATTTGCTAGTCAGGAATCTAAAGACAGGTATAATCACTATTCCGTTCAAGGTACTCCGGACGCTCAATTTGACGGCGGTTACATTGAAGAATTAGGTGGTGGAGACGGAACTTATGATACTTACAAGGATCACTACTTTGAGTGTGGTGAAAGAGATGTCAAGCCAACTGAATTAAGAGTGTGGCAAGAATTTAAAGAAGATCGTTTTGTTTTTACTGTGAATTTGACATATCTTGGAGAGGGTGGAATTACTACACCATTAAATCCTGATATTTTAGATTCAAGCGTATATCTCTTTGTAGTAGAAGATGACATTATGGCTTGGAGTTCCGTAGAGGAAAAAGAAGTACTTACTCATAACGTATTCAGGGAAAACGCATTGACCAATGAACAAGTCGAGCTACTACCTGCAGAAACATGGACTCATCAAGTAGAATGGGTAATTCCAGATACTATTGACTACATGAGTGGACATGAAGATAGAGATGGAAATGCACAAGAAGGAGAACATCCTATTCCAACTCCAATTAATCCAGCTAAAATTTCAGTTGTAGCTGTAGTATACGATAATGATGACACCTCAAGAACAACATCATCTGGAAAAACCGGTAATGCTGCTGATACTCCAAGGGCTGCTAATTCAGCAACGCCTGAAACAACAGCATATGATGAGCAGAATGAGCCTCCAAAAGTTATTAGCTATGATGAGAAACTAAACGGAAACATAGCTGAAGTTAGTGCTGTCCTTGAAGATGAAGATGGAATTGGCTCGGCCTATGTAATTTACAATTTCCATAATGGTTCATACAATGATGAATCTTGGGGAGTAATGCCAATGCAAATTGATGAAAATAATGTAGCTACTGCGTCTATTGAATTTAGCAGTGGCGATCCTGTGTGGTATCGTATTTTGTTAGTCGATGGAAAACAAGGCTTTGCAGCTAGTGATGCAAAACAATTCGAAGGTACTGGAACTGGTAATAATGAACAAGATTCACCTGGACTTGGAATTATTGGAATCCTTTGTGCACTCTTTATTGTATTAAATCGAAGAAGAGACTAGGTGAAACTAGGTGGCTAAGCAAAAGACCAATTGGGATAATCTTGTAGATAATATAAACCAAGGGGATTGGTATCAGCCTATTCTAGAAAATAAGGTACTGTTTGCTGTTGGCTCTGTTGTTTTGCTTATCTTAGCGGTTGTTCTCTATGGCATGATTGGAGGTGATAATAATGCCCCAGATTTTACTTTAGAAGATACAGGAGGAGTAACCTTCTCATTATCTGATTACGAAGGTGAAAAGGTTGTAATCCTTGATTTCATGTTTAGTACTTGTGAACCTTGTGAAAAATTCGTAAAAGAAGCTTTGAAACCTTATTCTAATAAAATGGACAAAGGTGATGTCGCCATTTTGTCCGTTAGTGTTTTTGGCCATGATGATGAAGGAAAACTAAGAGATTACGCCAAACAGCATGATTGGAGACACGCCTTAGGCGATAAAGATGGAGATATTGAAATTGCTTACGATGTAGTTGGAACTCCTAAGATTTTTATAATAGACAAAAAAGGTGAAATTACCTACTCTCATATTGGACCTATATCTGAAAATGAATTAAGTAGTGAAGTTGAAAAGGCAATTAGTGGGCAAGGAGGGGTTGTAAATCTCAAAGAATCTTCAATTTATCTATTTGCAGTAGGTGCTGGCGTAATGGTCTTCTTTTCACCTTGTTCATTTCCCATGCTTCCTGGGTACATGTCTTTTTACTTAGCTAACAAAAAACAACGAACTGGGAAATTCGATGAAACTGCAGCAAGAGAAACATTACCTGATGGGTTGGCTGCCGCTGCTGGTTTAGCTGGAGTTCTGCTACTAATCGGAATTTTACTGATTCCTTTTGTTAGCGTTATTGGAGGATTTTTAGGGCATCTTGAACTATTGATTGGATTAATCCTCACAGGTTTAGGGGTCGTGATGATAATGGAATATGATTCTGAAAAAATTGTTAGACCATTCCGTAATCTGATAGCAACAATTGTTAGTTCTCCTCCTGCAATTGCAATGAAGAATGGAATAGAAAAAGTAATAAAAACTATAACTGGAAAAGACTTTAGCTTCTCTGATGATTCAGATGGAACTAGAGTTGGACTA
>CAZMPT010000087.1:0-4470 GCA_964568285.1 uncultured archaeon
CATCAGAATATATCCGAATGTCTTCTTTTAACCTGAATCTTTTCTGTTCACAGAATCCATGTGTACGGTTTTCGGCGTCTCTAAACCAGAATTTATTACCAAATATTTTCAAGAATTTTTCCTGAATCATATACTGGTTGAGATTCAATACACCCGTCATAATCAAGGATTTATGCTCCGTTATTTTAAGTATTCTTCAAAAATATTTTTTGAAAATTCTTTAAATATAAGGAGGAGGTCTTTGTATCAGGTGAGAATATGGATGAAGAAATGAAAGACTTTGTTGGATACCACAAGACAAGAACACCTCCTGCGATTCCAATAGCAATGTTGCCAGCTTGGGCAAATACAGTTGAGCGTTCAGTCCTGCTGTTAAACACTTCTATCGTCATTTTGGGAGTGTTAATCGGTTTGATTGTATCGGATTTTTCATCTCCCTCCTCAGAAGGAAGCACAATAGCTTCATTGTTAGGTAAGTGCTAAGCAGATTCACCTTAAATGAGTTTATTAGATGATCTGGACATCGCCGTCTTGGCATTCATAGCCGACCATCCAGATTCTTCTGTAACAGACTGCGCTAAAACACTTTTCAGTCCAGAGAATACAGAGCAGTTGCAAAAGAAAGATTCACTTCTTCGACATAGGTTCAAGGCTCTGGCGTCTGCAGGATTTTTAACTCATATATCCAGTTCCGGCCGTAAAATATACAAAATCGTGAACGGGAAAGTGTCTTTCGGCCCCGAACTCCGAGGCGTAAACATTGGAGGGAAGAAATTCTCTCATCCCGAGCTTCGAAAGGATTATTGCATAATCTTGTTTACTGATGACGGCGTTATTGTACGTTCACTTGACAAAATTGAAGAAAATTGGAAATCCGGTTAATCCCTTCTTTCAAAAAATATTTTTGAAAATATATTATATACATCCTTTGAACTACACAAGTTGAGGAGCTAATCATGGCTGAAGAACTGTTAGGAACCGAAATAGGCTTAGCATTCATCATAATCGGTATTCTGCTTTTCCTAGTAGAAGCAACAATGCCTGGATTTTTGATTGCAGTACCTGCTACGGTTCTGATAGCATTAGGTATTCTGATGTCCTTTGGACTAGATGGATGGCTATTGCTACCAGTAGGATTGGCAGTTGGCTTGGGATCATTTTATGGAACCATGCGCTTCTACCAGTCTTTTGCAAGCCCAGACACCCCTAGTGAAATGAGTATTGAATCATACGTAGGTATGACGGGATACGTCACAAAGGAAATATCCCAAAGTTCTTACGGAAAAGTTAGAATTGACAGGGAGGAAATGAGAGCCGCTTCGGATTCAAATTTGGAAGTCGGCGCTAGAGTAGAGGTTGTCAGTGCAGAAGGAATCACTTTGACCGTGGAGCTCAAGAAATAAATAAAGGAGAAATATAGGAGATAAATATGGATGCAGGCACGTTCTTTTTTCTGCTGTTGATTCTGATAGTCGTCATAGTCGTAGCACTATGGACGATGGTCGTTCAGGTCGAACAGTATGAATCAGGTGTAGCGCTACGATTGGGTAAGTTTCATACTATGCTCAATCCAGGATGGAACTTTGTGGTTCCTCTGATTACGGTGGTCTACAAGATAGATTTACGTATTCAGGTTCTTGACGTCCCACGTCAAGAGGTTATCACTAAGGACAATTCACCAACAATGGTGGATGCAGTGGTTTACTACAGAGTTGCAGATGCTAAGAAAGCAGTACTGAATGTTGCAAATTACAGGGCGGCAATTGTCAACATGGCACAAACCACGCTCAGAGGAGTAGTTGGTGACATGGAACTGGATGAGATATTTTCCAGCCGTGACAAGATTAATGCAGTCCTAAGGGATAAATTGGACATAGAGACAGATCCTTGGGGCGTAAAGGTTGACAATGTTGAGATTAGGGAAGTTGACCCTTCACCAAACGTAAAGGCCGCAATGGAGGAACAAACCTCAGCCGAGCGTGAGAGGCGAGCTGCAATCCTGAAAGCTGATGGTGAGAAGAGGTCAGCTATTCTGTCAGCAGAAGGTGACAAGCAGTCACGAATTCTGGAAGCAGAAGGTGTAAGACAAGCCAAAGTTCTGGAAGCTCAAGGTGAGCGAACCAAGACTATCTTGGAAAGGCAGGGAGAAGCACAAGGTTTGCGAATAACTGCAATGGGTGCTTCCGCACTAGATTCCAAGGCTCTCACAGTTTTGAGTCTTGATTCCTTGAAAGAACTTGGAGCAGGAGCTTCTACTAAGTTCGTTATTCCATTTGAATTATCAAAATTATTGGAAGGTGCTTCGGATTATGTTGGTTATTCCAGAAAGGCTGGAGATCGTCAGCTGTCTGAGATTAAAGATGTAGAGAATGCACTTGGAAAGGCAGACGACATTTTGGGACCAATCCCAACTGCAGAAGAAATGGCAGCTGAGATTGATTCAATCAAAGAAGAAGTTCAGGAAGCCGCTCAGACCGTAAGTGAAGAAGGAATCAAAGACGATTACTCTGGAACAGAACCTCCAAGAGAACTGGTAAACCCAGAGTAATCTGAATTATAGCCAAATGGCGATAAAGGAATTACTCAAATCAGCTGTTAAGAGGGTCGATCCAACTCCTTGGTTAAGCGAGGAAGATAGGAAGAGATTCTATACGGCAGAGGATTACTACAATGCAAAATATCCAAAATTGAACATCACTTTTCCTAGGTATGAGCTGGACGTAAAGAATTTTAAAGATAACCCTAGCACGGCATTTTCAATATATCACAGCGACGTCAGGTCGATTCTCAACACTAAGAATTTTAGATTACCTATTTTCAAAGGTGAAGCAGACGATGAAATTGCCCTGAAAGTACTTCGATGGGCTATGAATCCTGAATTAGCAGGTTTGGCACCTGCGACCGCTTCACTGGAAGAGAAAATGAAGGTTGGTGCTCTAGTTTACATGACTGACGAACAAACAACAGCTTGGAACCAACACAATATTGATGAAATCGAAGATAGATTATGGAAAGCAATGTGGGATGGAGATACGATAGAAGTAGTTTCTTTACTTTCTAGACGAAATGAGATAGTTAACGAATATTGGTCCTATAGTTATCAGACTTTCATAAGAGGATATGGAGACTGTGAAGATGGTGCAATCCTAATGTATGATGTTTTAAGAAAATCAGGGATTCCGGCGTGGAAATTACGCATTAACACTGGTTATGTTAATAATCCAGATGGGAGTTTGAAATATTACCCAAATGGAGGCCGTGATGGAGGGCATGCTTGGCTGACTTACTATGTAGAAAGCCAATTTTGGAAAGGGAAAGACAAAAGAGAAGATAAATGGGTGGTTCTTGATTGGTGTAACGGTCATAAATATGCGGGAGATGTCAAAACACCTCTTGATGAAAGAGAACCATGGAGTTCAGATATATACGATACAAATCTAATGTTTTCTTTTAATGAAAAATATTGTTGGTCTAAAAGTAATGGCAAATTAGCGATGGGAGGTTTATTTCACGTTGAAGGCTGTCCTGTTTTAGGAGGAAAAATTGAATTACCACTTGAACTTAAAGCGCGCGTAGAAGTTTTAGGATTGCAAGAACAAAAAGTCAAGGACGATTATGCTCGAAACAATCTTTGTACATGCCGGATTGAGTGCAAGAAGTGTGGAAACGTCAACTGTACCTGTAAGGCCAGATAATTGAGAACATAATATAAATCGGCAATCATGACCACTACATGGAACCTCTAGCCCATGAAGGATTAGCACGCTTATTGCAAGTAGATGAAGGCCTTCAGACTCCTTGTATAGTGGATGGCTTTGAGATTTCAGAAGACCTCACTTCAGGAGGAACAATCCAAATTGGCAAATCCATTGCTTTACCACCTAGGCCATTGGGCCTTGATTCGAATAAAGCCCCCTATCTACAATTGTCAGATGAAATAGCCGTTCTAGATAATGCGTCTTCACTGGCACCCAAGAAATTGATAGAAATCGCATCGTGTTTTCGTTCAGAGGCCGGTTATTCACGTTTAATCTACGCACCTGCTGTTGAACCATCAGATATGCCTATTCTTGCATATTTAGGTGTCGATATATTTGATGATCTTAATGTTGAGTTAAGAAGCGCTACCGGCTGGCTTCTTGATGGTGGTTCTTGGGTAAAGTCTGATATGAAAATAAAAGATTTACAATCACAGAATCGGGAAGAGCTTGAACGTTGGATTCTTAAGATTCGTACTTCTATAATGAATGGAACGTTGAGGGAATTAGTAGAAACCACAAGTCTTCACAATCCCCGAGTCTCTCAGATTTTACATCATTCTACTACTCTACTAATTGAGAAAGGCGCACGCCGCAATGTTGCTATCAGGGCTAACAATCTGAGTCTATCCCATCCATCAGTTGTTGATTTTCAGAAGAGATTATCAGATTACGTACCTCCAGCTAAGGAGATGGTGTTGTTAGTTCTCCC
>CAZMPT010000088.1:0-4468 GCA_964568285.1 uncultured archaeon
GCAATCTTGATTTCAGCTATGGTGTATACAACTATGTGGTTTTTCATGTCTGGTAAAAAACATTCATTTTTCACAGATGATCCAGACAAGGCGAAATTCTATGCGGGTATCATTGGCCTAGCATCGGCAGTTATCATAGCCTTGAGTTGGGCAGATTATAGCAGAGAGATGATTGTTTCCGCTATTTTGACCTCGGTTTCAAGTTGGTCCTATATCCGTTCATCCCAGATGAAATCCTAAGCGGGGATCGCATAGCCTGGCCAATTGCGCTAGATTCAGATTCTAGTCCTTAGTGGTACGAGGGTTCGAATCCCTCTCCCCGCACCATTCAATGCCTCCACATAGGCAGGGTTGAATCATATCCGGCTAGAGGAACTCCCGTCATTGCAGCCGTTTCTTGATTATTTGCTCTTAAGTTCTTTGGATTTAAGTTTGAAATCCTTCCAACTCCTAGAGAACCAACTTTCTCAGCTAATTGTATCGCAAAATTATTCAATTCTTTATTGCTACATTCTTTTTCTAAGAATATACCTGAGCAACCCAAAGCTATCATTTTGGTGGCGCTACTTGCATCCAGTTCTTTACATGACGCTAATATAATTATATCATCATTATAGTTCCTAGCAGCAGATATTGCAGCTTCAATAGGAATTTGTGAACTTGAAAGTATTGCCCCGTCTGCTCCTGATTTTTCAACAGCAGTGAGATCATTCTGTACATCACCTGTAGACAGTCTTATCATAATTGGTATTCTCTTTGCTGTGCCTTGTCTTATTAATTCAACAACAAAGGCCAAATCACTGGGTCTCACCATATCCAGTCTTCTGTTGATATCGGTTGCAGTTAGATCAATGATGGCCATATTCGCCGAATCCAGATTTTCCGGTGATTTTCCATTCAAAGTCCATTCGGCGTAAGAAGGTGCATTGCTACCTTTCCAAAGCAAAGGAATGGTCAGGTTTAGAGGTTCTTCTTTGTTGTTCCCTATTGAAATTGACAATTCTAGTTCATCCAGTCCAGGTGTTCTTGGTCTTCTGCTTAGCACAGCTGGCGCCAGCATCAGTGTTTCAGAAATCGAGTTGTAATCAGTCTTCTTTGAAGATCTTGAGGACTTTAGTTTACTATTGATGGTCTTGAAGTTCAGTCCACTTGGATCAACGCCATATTCCTGTAATGTTTTCTTGATAACTTTCATGTCATTTGGTGTTGCATTTTTGCTTTCTATGTGCTCATTTTCCTCAAAGTCACCACCTAGGAAAACCTTTCCACCTGTCATTAGTTTTCCAATAGCGCCTTCTACATCCCCACAGACAATAATTGTTCCACCCGACATGCAAGTAGCAGTATCTCCCTGCACGCTTCCAGAAATTAACAAGTCACCGCCTTTCATTGAGGGACCAGCATTTCCTTCAACTGGACCTTGAACTACAATTGTTCCTCCGGACAAGGAATGACCAACGCCATCATCACAGGTTCCATTGATTATAATCTCACCTTTGTTCATTCCATTTCCAACAAATCTGCCTGCATTTCCATTTAATACAATCCGACTTCCGTTATTCAGGCCTGCTAGATTATCACCAGCTTCACCATCAAAAGTGATATCTTTTCCTGATGGCATATTAACAGCTATACATGGTTGTGCTGCAAGGTTTGTCACCTTCGCAGATTGATGGTTTTCAAGTCTTTTACGAAGCTGTTCGTTAATTACGCTCGACGTCCAAGATCCTTCAGAATCTCCCATCTTGGCCCCATCTGTGCCCAGTATTTACGTGAATAGGTTAGTGTCCTCTTTTGACCATGTACTCAAGCAAACCCTCGAAAAGGCGTCTAGGTTCTTCGTTAGGATACTTCGAAAGTGTTTTTTGGACGCCTTCTAGGTAACTGTTCGCTAGTGAATAACAGGCTTCTAAAGCCCCACATTTATCCATTATTGAAACTGCTTCAGACACATCTTCATCTGTGTTGTTCTCATTCTCAAGAATCTCAATAAGTCTCTTTTTTTGGTTATCAGAGGCTCTATTCAAAGCCTCAATAACTAGCAGTGTCTTCTTGCCTTGTCTGATATCTGAACCAGAGGGTTTGCCTAGTACTTCTTCGGATGCGGTTGCATCCAGATAGTCATCCCAGATTTGGAATCCAAGACCTACGTTAGTTGCCATCTCTTCCAGTGCCCGTGCCTCGTCCTCACTTGACCCTCCAATACGTGCACCTCCATATGCAGCGGCACCAAAGAGTATGGATGTCTTTAAACGAATCATTTCCATGTACTCATCTGGACTTACATTTTCCTCTTCCTCAAAATTAATGTCCAACTGCTGCCCTTCAGCAATTTTTCTGACGGTATAGGCTATATTTTGTACTAGATCGGCCTTAATGTCATCGCTAACATCGCAGTGAGTTATCATTTCGAATGCATATGAAAAGAGAGTATCACCTGCCAGTATCGCTGTTGAAAGTCCGTAAACAGTATGGCATGCGGCTACACCATGTCTCAAATCATCGTCATCCATTACGTCATCATGAACAAGAGTGAAATTGTGTATAGCTTCAAGTGAAGCTGCAAAAGGTATCGCATTTTTCGAATTTCCACCGACCATCTCACAAGTTATCAAGGCCATTACTGGGCGAAGTCTCTTACCGCCAGCCATAGGTATATGGGCTGTTGCTTCATACAATTTCTGAGGTTCTCTAATCCTCAGATATTCTTTTAATGCATTTTCAACAGGTTTTGCTTTTTCTGCTATTTTCTCTTTAAGATTCATTGGCATTCGCCCATTTTGTGTAATTTTCCGTCAGCGGCCTTTATTGGGTCATTAAGTGAGCCCCAGATATTATTCAAGAAGTTTTCCTTTATCAGCCTGAACCAAGGCCCTATCTTTTCATTGCCGTCAAACAGTATTTGTAACTCTTCAGAGTCTACATATTTGGTTTCCTCGATTTCATTTGGATTGGGATCTATATCTACATCACATACAATTACGAATATGTAGTCAATCTCATGCTCAATCCATTTTTCATCAGCCCTAGCTTTGTAGTGCATTTTTGTTATGAATAATAGATCATCTTCGTTTATACTGCCACTAGCTATGCCTAATTCTTGTTCCATTTTCCTTTTGGCAGCATTTCTAGCACCATCTATGCCTTCAATTTCGATCTCGTTGTAAAGTGGATGGCTACAGCAGCTATTTGCCCATATTGCGGGGAAGGTGATTTTGTCTGAGGCTCTTTTCTGTATCAACAATTTACCCTTTGAATTGAATAAGAGAACGCTGAAAGCACGATGTAATTTTCCTTCACCAAGATGACAGTTTACTTTTGTATCTTTTCCTCTCACATTATCTTCATCATCAACAATTATGCAATGTTCATCCATCATTCTCACCTGATTCTCATCGTATCCTTGAAGCCCAGATAGTGTCTCAGTCATTACGATGCGAGAAGGCAGGTCAATTAAAATTGATGTGCACACCAATCTCTTTAACTCGGCACTGTTTTGGTTGTCTATGCGCAATCTTGATTTCATTCGTGAGTTAGGTATTGAGGACGTTAATCTAGGTGGTTTTTCAACGGAATGGTTTGGTTCAGGTAGTAATCTAGAATCATTTTCTCCAGCAGATGGCAGTTTGATTGCTACCGTAAAGCAATGTGACTCTGGAGACTACGAAAAAATAATGCAGGAGGCCACATTGACATTTAGGAAGTGGAGAATGGAACCTGCACCTAAGAGAGGAGAAGTGGTTAGAAGATTGGGCAATGAATTTAGAAAATATAAGGAACCACTTGGCAAGTTAATATCTTGGGAAATGGGTAAAATTCAGGCTGAGGGAGAGGGTGAAGTTCAGGAAATGATTGACATTGCAGATTTTGCGGTTGGACTGAGTCGTCAATTATATGGTAAGACAATGCATTCAGAGAGACCAAGGCATAGGATGTATGAACAATGGCATCCATTAGGCATTGTTGGCATAGTCACAGCATTTAATTTTCCGGGAGCTGTATGGGCTTGGAACGCTATGATTGCTGCAGTTTGTGGTGATACGATGGTTTGGAAGCCATCCTCTAAGACGCCATTGACCTCAATAGCAATTCAGCATATAGTCAACAAAGTCATGGATCCAATGGGTTGGAAGGGTGTTATGAATCTACTAGTTGGAAGCAGTAGAGATGTCGGTGAAATGTTAATTCATGATCGTCGCGCTCCACTAATCTCTGCGACAGGTTCCTGCGGAATGGGTCGTAAGATAGGGGGTGCAGTTTCTAAACGTCTGGGCCGCACGCTTCTTGAATTAGGTGGAAATAATGGCATTATTGTAATGCCTGATGCAGATCCTGACCTCACTTTACGAGCAGTTTTATTTGGTGCAGTTGGAACTTCAGGTCAAAGATGTACTACTACACGCCGATTATTTCTCCATAAATCAATTTCCAAAGATATTACTGAACGCCTAGTCACAGCCTATGGACA
>CAZMPT010000089.1:0-4407 GCA_964568285.1 uncultured archaeon
ACACATGTAGCTAGTACCAGTGAGGACTTTGGAAATACGATTGATGTTGCAAAAACGAGTAGTTTCATTCTAACTGGGCCAGGTGACCAATCACCAAATCCAGGATTAAATGATTATACCTTCACTGTCGAAAATAATGGAAATTTTGAGGATACTTTTGCAATATCTGCAAGCAGTTTGAACAGTTGGGTCAGTGATTCGTCTGATGCTTCAGTCACCGTAGCCTATGGCGGATCAGATACTTTCACAATAGTCATGGATGTCCCTCATGTTGCGGCTGGTACCACCGATTCATGGTCGGTTGACGTTACTGCAGGAAATGATAATGCACAATCAGATAGTGATTCTGGTACAACTACTGTTGCAACCGTGTCTGGACATACAGTGTCAATCGCGGATGCATCAAGTAATGCAGATCCTGGTGCTACAGCCACATACTACTTCACAATAACTAACACAGGTAATGCAGATGAATCATTTACTTATGAATATGATTCAGTTATTGACACTACAGAATCTTTAGGAATGGGGGAGTCTGCGACTGTGGCAGCTTCTCATACAGTTCCATCTAATGCTGGAGCTGTCGATTCCTTCACACTTACATTCACTTCAGGTTCAGAGAGTGCTTCGGCTATAACCACGGCTAATCAGATTTATGGAGTTTCTATAGTTCAGACAGGTGGTGACGAGCCATCAACAATCAATCCAGGTGATTCATTCACAATTGAGTACACAGTTACCAATACAGGTAATGGTGCAGATTCTATATCAGTCTCATTCAATGCAGGCTGGTTGTCTGGAACTAGTGGTACAAGTCTAAGTTTGGCAGGTGGAGCTACAGGAACTGCTACCGCAACTTTGACAGCTCCAGCCGATGCAGCTAGCAGTTCAAGCTCATCGATTTCAGCTTCAGCTACTGGCGCAGGTTCATCAGGAAACTCAGGTAGTTATTCAATGTCAGTAAATTCCGCATCTCGTTCAGTTTCCCTCAGTGGTACTGATTCTTACACTATTAATCAGGATTCGAGCACCGAAGGAACAGTTACAGTAACTAATGGTGGAGTTGCAGCTACATTCGTTGTAATTGCGATGTCTGATAAGGTTACTTTTACTACTTCTGAGATTTCCCTCGGAGCTGGTGAAGATGGCGATATGAGCTTTACCCTTTATGCTGGTGCATCAGGAGGTCCTTTCAGCTTCACCATTGCAGATACAATTGATGGCTCTTCTGACGACTTTAGTGGAACAGTTACAGCCCGCATGTTCGATATGTCCTCAGTTACAGAATCTACTAATGATTGTGCTAATGATGAAGTTAATTGTGACGTAGATCCAGATGGTGGATGGGATGGTACCCAATACACTAAGGCAGGCACGTGGTCAACTACTAAGACGGTTGTTGATGAATTTATGATGTCGGGGACCAAGACCTTTGACACAACTATTCCTAACTCAGCACCATCCTTTGCCAAGCCTTCCTTGGATGATGCAACAGCAGGTACTGCACAGACATTTACATTTAGCGTACCATCAGATTCAGATGGTACAATAACTCGCGTTGTCGTAGAATTTGGCGATGGTAACTCTCAGATATTTGAGGGCACAGACTTAGACGGAAGCTCAATCACAGCTACACATACATATGAGGAAGCTTGTGAATGTTCCGTTATTGCCACAGCATATGACAATTCAGGAGGCAGCACAGCACAGGCTGTGACGGTGTCTGTAGGCGAACGCACGGTTGCTATGGAACCCAGTTCTTACACTTACAACCTTGTAGCTCTTGTTGGATTCTTCGTGCTAGGTATACTTCTAGCAGCGACCTCCTTCAAGATGCAACAGGGTGAAATTGCAGGAGATGAAGAAATGAACGAAAGAGACCGACAAAGATTGGAAAGCGTAGAACGCCGCATGGAGAGTTTAGCAGAGCGGGAAGAGCTATTGGAAGTCTCTGCTTATGACGCATCCCGAGCGGCAACAAAGTTGGAAGAGCATATTTCAGCTTTCAACGAAGTCCTGGTTCGAGCCCAGGAAATTGCAGCAGAAGAAAAGCTCAAGGAGCTTGAAGCTGCTGAAGAGGCTCGAGAAAAGGAAGAAGAGCAGATGCAGCTCGATCTGGAAGACCCAGACATCGAAATGGTTGCCGAGAGATTCCATGATTCTCTAGGCCGTCTGGTCAAAGCTCGAGACGAACTATCCAAGATAGAGGAGCAGTTAGCTCATATATTGAAGATGGAACGTGATGAGCAGTTGGAGAAGCTGACATCTATGACTGAGTCATACGAAAAAACAAAGCGTAAGATAGAAGCCTTACAGTCTTCTTCAGATGCTAGAAATGCCGCAGCAGACGAGAATAACATTATGAATCTTTTGAGTGCAGCAGCATCTGGAGGCGGTGCAGCAGACTTTGGTGACTTTGGTGACTTCGGAGACTCAGATGAATTTGAGGTTGAGATATATGAGGATGAAGATGGTTCATTCTACTATATTGATCCAGACACAGGGGAGGAAGTACCCTGTGACGAAGACGGCAACGCGCTCTGAATACTTTAGTCAGGGGAATTAGTTTCTTGCAAGCTTTGGTATAGTCTTGACTTTCAGTACAGAATGGTGGTGGGATTATCAATCACAAATAGAAACCCAATTTGGGTTTTCTATAATTCGGGAGGATGTAGCTTCAAGTCTAGCTTCTAGAATTCCGACCAAGAATGTCGATATGGTTAATCTTGTGAATGATAGAAACTGGACTGTAGTAGGTGCTGGAATAAATTCTAAGACTGTGATTAATGATTTGAATCTGATTGTCGCGGATGGTGCATTGAGAGCTTGTCTGGAGAGAGGGCTTGTACCTGAAATAATTGTTACAGACTTAGATGGTTACATGGCAGATTTGATTTGGGCTTTTGATAATGGATCAAATATTATAGTTCATGCCCATGGAGATAATATTGCACAATGCCATCAATATTCAAAACATATTGTTCCCTCATCTGTGACTTCTACTTATCCGTCTGAATCAACTGAATGCTGGGGGGGTTTTACTGATGGAGATCGAGCACTGATGATGGCCCTTTCCTTAGGCTGCAAATCGGTGGAATTGGTAGGCTTTGATTTTACTAGGGTTGGCAATTACAGTGGATATTATAGTCCTAGAAAGATGGAAAAATTAGTGTGGGCTGAGAAGATAATAAAGGAATGTATGCAAAGATCCAATTCAGTCTCTTTGCGTTAATTTACACCTATCAGCCTGATAAATGCATCTTCAAGATTATTCACACCAGTACTCATTTGGATTTCACTTACAGTGCCTATAGCTAGTAATTTTCCCTGATCAATTATTGCAATCTTTGTACAAAGGCTTTCAGCCATTTCGATTATATGTGTAGAGAGTAATACCGTACGTCCATTATTTGCTAGATTCAATATCCAGTCTTTCAATAGTTTAGTATATCTAGGATCAAGACCGCTTGCAGGTTCATCAAGAAGAACCATATCTGGATCATGTATTAGCGTCATTGCAATAGCTAGTTTTTGGCGCATACCTTTTGAGTAAGTTCCAACCTCATTGTGTATTTGCTCTCCTAATCCAAGTGAGCTTGCATAGTAGGTGACTCTCTGCTGTATCATTTCATCTGAGAGTTTGCGCAATTTTCCAATCAACTCTAGTGTTTCTGCGCCAGTCAGTCTATCGTAAATTAATGGATTTTCAGGAAGATAACCCATCATGGATTTGGCTTTGAGCGGCATTTTCTGTACATCAATACTACCAATTTTGATTGAGCCCCTAGTTGGTTTCAGGAGTCCACATAACATTTTGATTGTAGTTGATTTTCCTGCTCCGTTTGTTCCTAGTAGTCCAAAAACTTCACCTTTACCAACTTCGAAAGTGATATCTTTAGCAGCAGGTCTACTACCATAATATTTTGTCAAGCCATTAACTTGAATCATTATTGCCTGAAAGATGGCTTAACTTAAGACCCCCTGTCAATTCCTTCCTGAGATTTGGCAGGATGAGTAATGAAGTCCAAGAGAATCAAGACCCCTAAGAAGCGTCTAGAAGAGTTCAATAAAATATTGGATTATCTTAATGCCTTGAATTATCCAGTTGTTGTTGAGGGCAAAAGGGACACACATGCACTTAGAATTATAGGGTATAATGGAAATATTGTTGAATTGAATGATGGCCGTTCAGTACTTTCTACAGTTGAGCTCTTATCTCAGAAGTTAGGCGTATCTGGAAATTTTGTGATAATGACAGATTGGGACAGAACTGGTGGAAGATTGGCCAAACAATTGAAAGAGTATGGCGAATCCAGTGATTTGCAACCCGATTTAACTATAAGGCGCAATTTAGCATCGCTTTGTTCAAAAGATATAAGTTGCATCGAAGAATTGCCAACTATGGTA
>CAZMPT010000090.1:0-4381 GCA_964568285.1 uncultured archaeon
AACCATGGTATGGCATACCTTGGATTAGGAAGAGTACAATCAAAACTTGGAAGAGTCAAAGAAGCCCTGAAATCAGTCGAAAAATCTATTGCGATAATGGGCGAGGATTATCGACCTTACATGGTTAGAGGCGACATATACTTTGGTCTAGGAGATTACGAAAGAGCTGATTCCAAAGGATATTCAAAAGCTGTGAATATTAGACCTGATTTCAAAAGTGGCTGGAGAAAATTGACTAAGGTCTATCGTGCACAGGACAAAGATGAATTGCTGATTATGGCATTATCTAGGATTCTGGAAATTGATTCGGAAGATGAAAAGGCTCTGTGGGAAAGGGCTGAATCACACTATGAAGCAAAGAAACTAGGGGACTCAATGGGTGACATTCACAAACTCCTAGCTTTGAATCCAGGAAATCAAAAAGCTCGAAAGTTCAAGGCCTTGATACTGGAAAAACTAGATGCAAAGGAGTGGGATTAATGTTCAGACTAAGGATTCGTGACCTAAACGATGATTATGGAACTGGAAAAGAGAATCTGGCTGCTGATTTCTTGCAAGCAATCGGATTCCTAGGAACAGATGGACCTAGAACAAGAGAAACAAAGAGAGCTAAAACTGGAATCTTGTTATTCACTAAATGTCTAATTCCTCAACCAACCAGATCGTGGACAACATCGGAAATTGCATCTGAATTAGGAGTACCGTTACAAGCCATCTACAGACACCTTCAATGGTTACGAGAAGCTGGATTCTTGACAGAAGATTTCCCTGGTAAAGCTGAGGATCCAAAGAAAGTTAGATTGTGGCACTATGACTTGCAAAAGGCCTGGGCTGGGGTGGAGAACCGTGCAATGATATGTCTTGAGAATTATAGAGACATGGTGAATGGTCTGAATCAGAAACTAAAGGAAGCAAAAGATGCAGTCCCTGATGGAATGATGATACTAGATAAGGATGAAGCTTTTGAAATTGATATAAGAGAAATTAAAAAAAGTGAAGAAAGAAACTATGAGGATGACCTAGGTTCTCTAGGAAGAGGGATTGGACTATTTTCCAATCATCATCATCCGTACAATGAGTCCATGCCTTACAAAATAATAGATGAATGTTTCTTTCAAAGGCCGGACAGAGCTTGGACTGCTGAAGAGATAGCAGCTTGGATAGAGACTACAAGACCAACAGCGTATAGACATCTGAATAGACTCATCTCACTAGGATTGATTGAACGCTGTAGAGCTGCGGATGGTGGGCCACCAACAAGCGCATTCCATCTACGCTATGGTTCGTTGGAAAAAGGATGGCATAAAATAGAGACCCAGATTGAACTGGTACTGGAGAAGTATAGAAAGACAATCAAGCAACTTTCGGAGAACTGATGGACCCTAATCATCCTGCAAACAATGTTGACCTTAAAGGCGATTATCTCGAAGGAAAGAAAGTCTGGGTAGGTGTTACTGGTTCTGTTTCCTGTGTAGAGACTGTTGGAATTATTCGAGAGTTACTGAGGTATGGGGCTGACGTTACGGTTGTTGCTAATAGAGCTGCACTAGAACTTGTAGGTGAAAAATCATTGGAATTCGCTTGTGGAAAACCTGTAATCAAAGAAATAACTGGTCAAGTTGAACACGTCATTGCCGGACACGATGCAGACCTATTGATGATTACTCCCTGCTGTGCTACCAGTCTAGGAAAAATGGCAAATGGTATCGGAGACAATCCACCCATGTTAGTAGCTTTGACATGCATTGGAGCAAAAACTCCAATGATTGTAGCTCCTGCCATGGATCAAAACATGGCAAAATCGGAAATTGTCAAGAAGAATCTGAAATCAGTCAAAAAATTCGCGAATGTGATAGAACCGGTAATGGTTGAGGGAAAGGCCAAATTGCCATCCAAGGAGAGACTTGTTGCAGAGGCATGCCAAATGGCTGGACCAAAGACACTTCATCGGAAGAAGATTCTAGTTATAGGTGGAGGTAGCAGTGAACCAATAGATGATGTTCGAATCATCAGCAATAGATCTAGTGGATTCATGGCCGTATCACTTGCCGAATGTGCCTTCGCAATGGGTGCTAGTGTCAATCTATGGCTAGGGAATTCTACACATGATGCTGGTGAGTGGATCAAAACTATCAATTTTGAGGGTGTATCAAAACTTAAAACCATGGTAAAAGACATCAAAAATTATGATGCTGTGATAATGCCCGCAGCTCTTTCTGATTTCATACCAACTCAAACTAAGGGGAAACTGGACTCTGCAAAACCAATAACTCTCAAAATGAAAAAAGCGCCAAAGATAATCAACAGTGTAAGGAGGAAACATAAGGGCCTTCTGTACGCTTTCAAACTTGGCTCACGGATAAGTGACAAAGAACTACTGGCAAAAGCCAAAACCTTACTCAAAAATGCTGATTGTGTAATAGCAAATCATTCTGATGCAATGGGTTCTAAGAAAAGCAAAGTTGTAGTAGTTGACAAGAAGAATACTGAATGGATATCTGGAAATAAGAAATATATATCAACAAAAATACTGGAAAAAGTAGCCTCGGAAATCTAGGGTTTGTGGGATTGAAGCTGTCTTAAGTTTATTTTCAATAAGGTGCCGCGAGCAACATCCTCTGGTGCCTCAGAAAGAATTCCACTCATATGTAAGGATTCGATTATGTTGCCTCCATGGTAAGTTGCCTCTCTAGGTTTTAATCCAAATTCACGGATAAGATGTCTCTCTATAACGCGCTTAGCTGTGGTCGAGTGACCTGGATAATATGTTCCCTTAAGCATCTCAATTACTGATGCTCTTCTTTCCTTAAAGGCCCTTTCTTTTTCTTTCTGGATCTTGAGTTTTTCTTCTTCCTGTAGTCTTTCCTTCTCGTCCAAAATTACCTCTATAGCTGTCTATTCAGCCGAAAGGTCTCGTAATAAGTCTATGCCCCTGCTTAATTCTAAAACCCCCTTTCAAAGTGACAAAGGTAAGCCGAGGTCGCTTAGCCCGGTATAGCGCGGGCCTGGAAAGCCCGTGGGAGCAATCCCTCGCGAGTTCAAATCTCGCCCTCGGCGCCAAAATACTTCTCGACGACGTGCTAAGGGGGTGCCCCTCTACATCGAACGGGGGTCTATCTTCTTCTAATCCTTACTAACAGATGAAATATCGGCAACATCCTCTAGAGTTAGCTTGAATTGTTCTTGAAGCGGCCCATAGCAATCTAAACAATACTTGTTACCTTTCTTCAATTCGGGAACTTCGTCACTATCCTCTTGAATTTCAATTTCAAACGCTTTCGCATTACAAACCATACACATCTCTTCGGACATAGATACAATTTAGAGCTGGGTTTTCATAAAACTTTGCTGCTTTCTGATTTATCTGAAGAATCGACTGAACCGTAGACTGTGACGCCTATGATTGAACTCAAGATTAGGATCATACCTAAAAATTGCTGAACAGAAGGTAACTCTGACAGTAGTATAACTCCCCACACTATTGTCAAGACAGGTTGGATAAGAAGTATGAATGAAGTGTATACTGCTGGCAATCTAGGTAATGAATAAGATATGGCCAGCCATCCAAAAACTTGCCCTATGATAGCTAGTGAGAGTATCCAACCATGACCTGGCCATGTAGGTTGAAAATCAATTGGTTCGACATGCAAAGATTGCAGAGGTAACACACTAAGAACTAAAAGTCCAAGAACACACCCTGCCGTAGAATCAAATTGAAGATTCGCAGTAGGTGCAAGTTCCCTATTAGCAAATCTGTATATAATCAAAAAACTAGAGTAGAAAATTGCGGCAGAAATACCTGCAATAACGCCTCTAACTGGATGGGAACCATATGGTTCATCATCCCACATTCCAGATATCAGTAACAAACCAAGCATGACCAATGGTAGTGCGATTAGAATAGATAGATTTGGCCTCTCACCAAACAGCCACCAACTCATCAAAGTCACTATGATTACCTGAGAATTGCCAATTAGTGTTGAGATGCCTGCACCTATCCAATCTGTGGAACTATGATACGATACAAAATCAAGGGCAAAGACCAAACCTGCAGCAATAGCAATAAATCTAGTATTGAAGGATCTATTGTCCTCAACTGCTCGAAACCAAATAATCAAAGCAAGGAATGGTAGGGCATATAGCATTCTGAAAAAAGCCCCACTCAGTGGATTTAGACCTGAAACAGTATATAATATCGGAGCAAAAGATATTGCAAGTGCGCCCACAAGAGCAATCGTCATTGTTCTCTTCAGTTCACTGGTGGACATCATCTTGTTCAACCTGACTGTTAATTAAATGGTGCTCCCGCCGGGATTTGAACCCGGGTATTCGGCTCGAAAGGCCGAGATGATGGGCCGGACTACACCACGGGAGCTTAGAT
>CAZMPT010000091.1:0-4381 GCA_964568285.1 uncultured archaeon
GTTCAAATCCCCCTCCCCGCGCCACACGAAAAACAAACGATAGTGTCATATATTACCTACTTCCTGCAAAGACATGCTGGATTCGATTAAGGCAGTGATAGCTATGGCCATCGCACTTTCCTTCTGTACCTCGTGTACTTCTGGGATAACTGCCGAAATTAACGAAATTGAAACTAAAGATGCGGAACATCCATATGGATGGACGCATAGGCCCGTTCTTGAACACTTTACAGGACTTTCCTGTCCCCCTTGCATGAGTGGAGCTCACCCTGATGCAACGCAGCTTTGGGAAGAGGAAGGTTATCTCGAAGGAAATCCTTGGAACTACATAGAATTCCACGAGCTTAATGGCGGTGGTGAGGATGACCTCATGACTGATGAGTCCAGAGATCGGATGAAATATTACCAGCCCGGAGTTTCTGGTACGCCTTCCCTTGATGCTGATGGTGGATATGTCGAACTGGGAGGATCACACAGTGCAAATGCACCAAGTGCAAACTATGAGGAAATGAAAAGTGCGCTTAAAGATTCTGGAGAAAGGGACCAAATAAAGATGGTCAATCTCAAAGTTGCCTCAATTTACGACGGGCAGAGATTCTCGGTTAGAGTTGACATTGAGTATATTGAGAACAATGAAGCATTCGACCCCTCTTCTATGGAATTGCCCGATGATACACTTAACGGACGGCTTCACATATTCATGGTAGAAGATCACGTCACGGCTTGGAGCACTGTGGAGGATGCGTATGTATCAATGCACAATGTCTTCAGGGAGTATGCTTTGGAAGGGAAAGATTTTGAATTACAACCTGGGGAATCATTGAACGAAATTTATGCTGATTGGGAAGTACCCACAACCATAGTGCGTGATGGTATAGAGGAACCCATTCGAGTTCCTGTAAACCCTGCAAATGTATTCCCTGTTGCTGTCGTTTATGACATGGATGATACCAGCTCCAGCAGAGGTGATGGTAGCGGTAATGAGGATGGTGGCGACGGAAATGATGGTTCACCTCGTTCACTGAATTCTGCAACTCCAGAAGGCACTGCATATGACGAAGAGGCAGAACCTCCTTCAATAAAGCTAGAAAATCCAACTTCTGAAAATGGAAAAGTAAAAGTGAATGCTGTCATCGATGACGATGGTGGAGAATTGACTGCTGCTCTGGTCGTATATAGAGAAGCTACTGGTGATTCGAATAATTCATACAATTGGTCCTACAAACCTATGACTATCGATGGTAAGGAATGTGACGGTGAGGTGTGTACTATAGGAAGTGGGAAAGCTTTTGCAGTTCTCAATATAGATGATTCAACTAACGTTGAATATAGTATCGTGGCGTATGATGGAAACTGGACAAAAGCAAGTACGGACGTAACAACTGTATCTGCTATGCAGCCTGAAGATCCTGAAGGCTTGCCTATGTTGCTGATTGGCGCTGGAGTTCTTCTATTAGCTGCTGTAGCTGGATTTGTGTACTGGGCCAGAAGACCTAGTGTTATTCAGGTATAACACAAATAGGATAAATACAAACGGTGGTAAGGTCTATACTGTAGACATGGCCCAAAAGAAGACAAATTGGGATTCGCTGGTCGAAGATTTAGGAGACAAGAAAGATTCCCTAGTCGAAAATATAAGTAAGAGTAAAGGATACCACAAAATCCGAGATAATCAAGTCCTATTTGCCATGGGAACTGCTGTAATTCTGATTCTGGCTGTCGTTCTCTACGGGGCAATCGGAGGAGATTCAGAAGCTCCCGATTTTACACTAAAAGATACGGACGGAAATACGTTCTCTCTCTCCGATTATGAAGGAAAAAAAGTCGTAATCTTAGATTTTATGTTCACAACATGTGCGCCCTGTGAACAATTTGTAAAGAAGTCACTGGGACCGTATGCTGAAAGAATGGATGAAGACGAGGTTGTAATCATATCGATAAGTGTATTTGGCGAAGATTCGGAATCAAAACTGCGTGATTATGCAAAAGATCATGGGTGGAGACACGCAATGGGTGATCCAAACGGTGACATTGAGATTACATATAGAGTTGAAGGAACGCCTAAACTATTCATTATTGACAAAGAGGGTCAAATAACCTATGAAGCCGGCGGCTCTCCAACATCAAAAAAGGTTCCTAATAATCCAGAGGACTTGGAACTGGAAGTCAATAAAGCTCTGACAGGACAAGGAACACTTGTTAAGGTAAAAGAATCATCAATATACTTGTTCGCCGTTGGTGCTGGCGTCATGGTTTTCTTTTCACCATGTTCCTTCCCTATGCTACCTGGATACATGTCGTTCTATCTTTCCAACAAGAAACAACGTGTAGGGGCCTTTGATGAAAAAGCTGCCAGAGAGACTCTTCCAGATGGACTTGCCGCAGCAGCTGGATTGATGGGAATACTGTTGCTAATAGGCATCCTACTGGTACCGTTTGTAAGTGTGATTGGAGGATTTATTCCTGTACTCGAACTTGTGGTAGGGCTACTGATTTTAGGTTTAGGTGCTGTAATGGTTATGGAATACGACTCGGAGGCAATAGTCCGACCATTCAGGAATTTAATGTCTGCAATTGTTCAATCTCAACCTGCAGTGATGATGAAAGGATGGATTGAAAGAGGAATATACATGGCAACCGGCAAAGAGTTCAGCTTCTCGGATAATGAAGCGGGAACAAGGACTGGACTTTTCTGGTATGGTGTTGCCTATGGTTCTGCAGCTACAGGTTGCGTTGCTCCCGTTGTAATAGGGCTTCTGTCGGCCAGTATTAACAGAGGGCTGGTAACTGGATTACTAGTATTTGTTATATTCTCAGCGACAGCTGGCGTTCTGATGGTGGCGTTCACTATGATGGTAGCTGCATCAGAATCAACAATTGTTGATAAACTAAAAGCTTCAACTCGCCAAATCGAAATGGGTGGTGGAGTGGTTATGATGATTGTGGGGTTGTATCTAATCTATTATTTCTTGTCAACGACTGTGTTCTAGATATTTATCTGACAATTCTGGTTCAGGTACCAGATCCTTTCCAAATGCTTTCGTTCCAACACTAATCAATGTTGTCTCCTTATACATCTCAACATTTGTGTACAGATCATCGAAATATATTGGGCGATGAGCTTTTGATTGGTCCTCATCTATGGGATTATTCACTGTAAGAATCTCGTTATCCTCTCCTGTGATTACAATCCAGTGTGGAATGTCCTCATCTTCTTCCTCAAAAATAATGGTGGAAACTAGGGCAATCAAAACCCTATCTGCTTCAAGTGCGTTACGTACATCCTTGATATTTGGTTTGCGTACTTCTTCAGTTGTGCCATTAAGGGCACAAACTCGTTTTTGCATATCGTGAAAGAATTCCAAGTAGCGTTCGTTTCCATTACTAGCCTTGACATAGGTCTTGGCACGTTCTATCAGTCCCAATCCAGGATTATCTGTTATTATGTGTGGATGAAGGCCTCGTACTGCTAGAGGTGCGCAAACTCCATACCTCCCTGCACCTTTCATCTCAACAGCTGTAGTTTCTCTCCACAACTCGACTTCTAAATCCCTATCCATCTCACTTACAAAATTGAAATATTTTAGGGCCATTGCAACACATGCTGGTCCACAACTGAAATCCATTGACTGCGAATATAATGGAACGTCCAAATTCACGGAAAGCCACTCAAGGACTGGACAAATAATGTTTCCCTATTTCGATATTATTGGAAGAAGGCTGTTAGCAGCAGTCTCGGCTGCGTTAGCAACATCGTCCAGACGCTGAATTAATCGATACATATGAGCTGCAGCTAATGGTTGGTCATCTCCATTGGAGAAAACAAATGATGCTGCCTTGGCTTCAGCCTTGTCAGCCTTATGTTCCAACTCATTTACACGAGCTATGTGTTCATGCATTATGTCCTTCTCCCTGTTGGCAAAAGCAGATTCCAATAAGAACTCAAATCTTCCTACGGTTTTTTGATACTCTTCTACAGTTGCTGTTACAGCTTCCGCCAGTTTGAGAACCAATGATCTAGCTTTCTCATTGTCATACAACTCTCTGAAAGACAAAATTTCAGTAACATTCTCAGCATAATCTGCTATTCGATCTTGGCGTGAAACCAAATCCAGAAAAACTGGTTTGTCGACGGCCAGTCTTACACTGCCGCGTAGCACTTCTCTTATCTTGTTCTTGGCTTTATCTGCCTTCAATTCGGATTTAGAGGTTGCTTTGATATGAGGTTTTACATCTGAATCTGAACAAGCTGCCTTCACACATTTGTTCATGTTTTCAACTGTATCAAAGACTCTCTGAGCGTGCTTGTAATATGATTTGAACACGCTGGGGCCAATTCGGCTTTCGAAGAGTTTCATTATTATGCTCCATTCCCAAGTTC
>CAZMPT010000092.1:0-4231 GCA_964568285.1 uncultured archaeon
ATAAATTATGCAAATGGGGAAAATATAAGAAGTTTAATTGGTACGAATGCAACTGAAAGAAAGCAATTCTCTGATGGTGATTTGGATTCGGCACTTTTCAATAATGTTGTATTCAAAGATGTGATATTCTCAAATGTTACTATGAACAACACCTTCTTTGTAGATTGTACCTTTGAAAGAGTCCTTTTCGATGACGTGAGATTTAATCGAGCTGTGTTCACTAATAGTTCTTTCAAAACTGTATTCTTTAACAACAGCGGTGTTGACAGTTCGAGATTTGATAACAACCAATTCCTGCATTTATGGGTAAAAGACTCACACTTCAACAATACAAATTTCGATAAGACTGATATCTTTGGTTCAAAATGGTCATATTCTTCCCTTGAAAATGGGGCGTTTCAAAGGGGTGAGATAAATGTTGTCATTTTTCGATCCCTAATCGTCAACGATTTTATACTTATAAGTGCGGAAGAGGGGCGCGTAATCAAAAATGTACTAGACGTTCCAAAAACTGCTACATTCGATTTTACCTATATGACTATTGGAAAGACTGAAATCAAAGTTCTTGGAGACATTGGAGGCGACTATCCTCTCGGTCAGAATTTGCTTGTTTCCGCAGTTGTCCGTGTTGATGGAATAGGTGCGGGTATAGAGGGAGATGATGGACAGTGGGTTGGTGATATCTCTGGAGAGGGTTTTACAGCAGTAGGATCATCGGTAAAGAGAAACTTGAGTTATGAGTATATGGTTGCAAACAACCCAGAAGGACCTCTTGGTTTCATAGTTATGAATCTTTTTAGAATGGAAGACGGGGGAATCGATACGACGTTAGAATATACTATCTTTTTCAATCTTTTAACATTTGTTGGCCTAGTGCTTGTAGTGTATGCAATTGGGACCATTAGTACCATCTTTTCACTTCTAAAGTTCTTCTCGCCATTCCTGATGACTGTTGGATACTTCATCTTATTATCCTTAATAATGACTCAGAGAGGGTTCCTGAACCTGAGTAGTTTGATGTTACTCTATTTTGTTCCCCCTTTAGGAAAAGAATCGGTTATTCCTATGGGGATTGGTATGGGCGTTCATTGGTCGCTTCTGGCATTCAGTATTGCTTTCGTGGATATTGTTGTTTGTCTTTTCTTAATATGGAATTTTGATTTGGCGAAGAAATTACCATTTATCGGTAGCGGAATCAAACGTGTACAAGTGAAAGGTTCACAGATTCTTGATACCATGCCGTGGGTAGAAAGACTGACTTTTGTTGGGATTGTGATATTTGTGATGATTCCTTTCCAAGGTTCTGGCGCCTTCGCTGGAACTATCCTTGGTAGGGCTGTAGGACTATCTATTACTGCTAACTTGCTAGCGGTCGGTGCTGGTGCTATGATTGGTTCTGTTTTAATTGCATTATCTATAGTCTATGGTTTAGGAATTCTTGGATATCTTGCACCACTACAACTTGCTGCTTTCATAGTTCTGATTATGATTATGGGAACTATCTACTTTGTTTATCGACACTGGGACGAACTAAGTATGGAGGAATTCACACAAACACTAGGGTTGCATCGTGAGGGGGTCATCGGGGCACCATTAACTGCAGCCGGTGGGTTGGTTGGAAGCGCTGGTGGAACTGTGATAAAAGCTGCTGAGGGTACAGGAAAAACTGTCATTAAAGCGGCTGGAGACACAAGTAGAATTATAACCAAAAAAACTACCGATATTGTTGGATCGTTCGTTGATTCGTTTACTGATGACCAATACGATTACATGTCTGGTGATGCTAAGGAACTAGATTCAGGAGTCCTTGTGTCAGTACCGGATGGTGCAAGGAATGATGTAATAGTCACGGGAGGGGCTGGATTCATTGGTTCTCATCTTGTTGATCGGTTAGTGAAACGTGATGAACACGTTGTTGTACTAGACAATTTCTCATCAGGAGATATCGAATTTCTCTTTGAATCTATAGAGAATATAACTTTGATAGATGTCGATTTGTTAAATGATGATTTTGACCAGTACCTAAAGGGGTCAAAGATAGTTTACCATCTAGCTGCTAATCCAGAAGTGCAACTTGGTATCGCCAAACCTGAAGTAATGCAGGAGCAGAATGTTGATGTAACTGAAAAGGTTCTACAAGCAATGGAAAGGACGGGGTGCAGTCGAATTGTTTTCACTTCGACTTCAACAGTTTATGGTGATGCGAAGAAGATACCTACGCCCGAAGATGCTGAGTTGAAAGCAATTTCATCCTATGGTCAAAGCAAACTGGATGCAGAAAAGTTAATAGAAAAATATTGTAAAGAGCATAAATTCATGGGCGTTTCGTATCGTTTTGCAAATTGCGTGGGCCCAAGGAGCAACCATGGAGTCACTTTTGATTTTGTCAATAAACTGAGAGATAATCCAAAAGAACTTGAGATTCTGGGAGACGGTAAACAGAATAAATCATACTTCCACGTTGAGGATTGTATATCTGCAATGCTGGCCAAAGCTCCTCGTGAATTGTGTAAACCAGGAGACTTTGTGGCTTTGAACGTCGGATCAAAGGACTCCATTGATGTTGTCACTCTAGCAAATGAAGTCTGTAAAGCCATGAAACTAAAGGATGTTGAATACAAATTTACTGGTGGCGTTGACGGTGGAAGGGGGTGGAAAGGTGATGTGAAAAATATGCGCCTTGATATCAAGAAAATGAAGTCTCATGGATGGGATCCTCAATTCACTAGTCGGAAAGCCATTGCCGATACTGCAAAATGGCTTGATGAAAATTCTTAAGTTAAGCGTTAGAGAGGCGCTTCCAGCTCCCGTGGTGTAGTCCGGCCCATCATCTCGGCCTCTCGAGCCGAATACCCGGGTTCAAATCCCGGCGGGAGCACCACGCTTTACCTTTTTTATACGCCTATCCAAAGTACAATGTATGTTAGAAATAATATATAGAAACAAAATGCAATTTTTTGCTTTAGCAATTTTCCTTGTTATGTCTGTAATCTTGGTCATGATTCCCTCCGCCTCGGCTGAGGATTATGATGTTTCTATTACTGATGATATGAAATTTAACCCTGAAGATTTAACTATCAATGTAGGAGATGCTATTACTTGGACAAATAATGATGGAATGGGGCATACTGCAACTAGTACTGATGGGCCTGCTTCCTTTGATTCTGGAAATATAGCTGCTGGGGCAACATGGTCTTTTACTTTTACTGAAGCTGGAACATACAATTACAAATGTGACTATCACAGTTCAATGGCGGCATCAATTACTGTGGAAGCTGGCGATGATGGAGGAGAGGAGGAAGAAGATGTACCTCCTAGGACTGATTCTGATTGGTTTACATGGACAATGAATGGTACTCATCATTCTATCTTAGCTGTAACAAATGAATCTTTGAATTGGACACATTCGATTGTCTCTATTTACAATGATACTGGGGCCTACAAGCTGCCTTCTTGGTATAATGCTGTAGAATATGAATCTGATTTAGAAATGAATCATACTTATCTAGAAAATGGAACCTATTTTGCAAATATTACGCTGTATAATATGGAGGATATCTTGGCTCAGTACAATTGGACCTTCCTAATTGGAGAGCTCCCAGAAGAAGAGGCGCCCGACGGTGATAATGATGGCATTTCAGATGATGTTGATGCTTGCCCTGAAGAAGACGCTAGTGGACACGATGCTGACGCTGACGGATGTATCGATGATAGTGACAATGATGGAGTAAAGAACGATGTTGACGTTTGTCCTTTTGATGCCAATGATGCTTGTGAGGCGGCGGTGGAGATGCCACAAAATAAGGGTGAGTGTGCTGATGGAGATGTCAAAAACGAGGACTGTAATTCCTGTTCTTGTGATTTGGATCCGGATGGGAATGGGTCTTGGGTTTGTACCGAAATGGACTGTGCAGCAATGAAAGAGGATTCTCCAAGCGTTGGATTCATTGTTGCTGTGCTTTCCTGCTTGCTTGTAATACGAAGAAAATTATGAAAATCCGACATCTTGGCATAGCTGTAGATTCTATTGAAGAGAGGCTGCCTATCTGGGAATCGTTCGGCTTAAAATTACATCATACTGAAAAGGTAGATTCGGAAGGTGTAATGACCGCTCATCTCAAAGTTGGTGGATATGAAATTGAATTATTGGAACCTATGGGTAAAGACACGCCTGTCGGTAAATTTATTGATAAGAAAGGTCCTGGGATTCACCACTTAGCATTAGAAGTTG
>CAZMPT010000093.1:0-4221 GCA_964568285.1 uncultured archaeon
GTCATTTTCGTTTTTTCATTAATCATTTTCACAATTTTTTCTTGAACTAAACTTGCGTTTTCATTTATTGAAATTGGTTTTAGTCCGTAACCACGCGTGTTTTCATCGGCAACTCGTGTGCATTTTGTCGCTTTTGAGCATTTTTTAGGAAAATCATCCCATTTTTTGTTTGGTGATAGAAAATATATGACATTTATCATAATTAAATATCCAATTATCGAACCTATGATGATAAGTCCTGCGACTATGAAGATGTTCATTTAGACCCTCTCTAAACAATTCAGACTAACGCACCCGTGATTCAGTTCTAATCTAATTTTGTCTCCGGTATTGATTTTTTGGCATGGATCCTCTTGGAATGAGTGAGCATATGGGATTTCAAGTAGGCTACAGGCAGGTATGGTCTGCTGATCCAAATCAGTATTGATTATCGCTTTTGGGCCATTACCGTTGTAGAACAAACCAAGTAGAACATAGGGTGCCACAGTAGATCCACTGCCCTTTGGAAAGATTAAAATTTTATCAGCTATTGATTTGCCATTTATTGGATGTCCTTCCTCCTCTATGATTCCAGTTTCACGATTGACAAAACCTAGAAAAGTTATTGGCACATCAGTAACTAATGACTCACCTTCAACAATCCACTGTTCTTGCGACTGAAGTCCTTTCCCTTCTATAGTCAATTGTCCACTTTGATGGGTTTTTCTAGATTTTCCCTCCGTTCTATTTACTGCCTTTTGTACAGTTCCTTGTTTAATGACAATCTCAGGGTTTGCAGCATGCTTAATACAATCAGCTAACTTCATAACCGAGGTGTTGATTGAGTTCAGTCCCGATTTTAGATAATGCTCAGCCTTCATCGAATTAGTTAATATGTGTTTGACTTTTGAATGATTGTAGTGCACGACTTCAGGGCAGGTTTCCCTTAGAACGAGACCGCCCGCGTCTTCAACTATTTTGATTAGTCCTTTTTCCTCAGCTTTTTCAAAGTTTTCCGATGAGGTGAATAGCCATAATCGTCCCTTCACCAATTCTTTTCCATTAACTAGCTGTGCGGTTCTTTCAATTTCCTCGTAAGAGGCTTGTGGACATCCGATAGTTACTAAATCAACTTTATTCCTAGGTGACAGTTCAGAGTACCGTTTTTCTAGATCAGAATTTTTAAATATAATTTCATCGTTGTAAGTTGTAGATATTGGCTTGTCTGTGAAACCATCAACAAATAGCATTGGACATCCATAATTTGCGGCTGCAGCAGTTAATGCTTTTCTACACTCTCGATTTAAATTCTGGATTCCAAATATGTGAGGTATCGGTCCGTATTTCATCTTCCATTCTGGCTTTATCTGTTTTCCAATCCAGTCACCTAATATTGAATAATCAACAGGCTCGTCTAAATCAGATTCTACGGAAATTTTTAGATTGGGGATGCGATTTTCATCTAAAAGCAATCCATATTCTGGAGTGAACCCGCAAATCGCAGTTGCAATAGCAGACAACCCTGATTCCCTGTTTGTTCGTAATTTTGTATAAGAATTTGCAAAGCAGACAGCGTTTGATTCAGCCCACGAAGCATACCCTTCAATTTGCAAATTGTCATATGGGGTACATGAAAGTGTTAATTCTATACCTAATTTTTCGTAAGCATCAAGTATGATCTGTTGTTTTTCAACATAATCTTTTGCAGGTATATCCATTTCTTCAAATTTCGTTCTGTCACAGCCAGCAGCATTAAGAGTTGTTTTAACTGCAGTAGTTGAAGGTCCATCTGAAGTCAGATCTTTCAAGAATCTGATTAATCCTTCACCACCTGTCAAGGGAGATACGCCAGATACATGTGCAGATTTTACATTTACAAGTCCTTTAGCAGAAGCTGCTTCTCCCAAATCAATCAACAGTCTCATAGCTTTTTGCTTAGTGGGACCATGTTTGCCCTTCAGCATTTCATTCTGTTCAGAATTTAGAATCATTTAATCTATATATTCTTCCAGTTTTACTTTCATTCCTGGGTTTGTTTTACTGAAATCACTTCGGTCACGGTCAAGAGGGATTGTACAATCAAATCCAACTTTGACAGTTTCTCTGGTTTCAGGATCAGCACTAGGATCTAAGGACGATCCTTTGACGTCAGTTTTCAGAATCATATCCTTATCAGCTTGAAATCTTGTAGCCATAGCCCATTCTACGGCGCTTGGTTTTGTGACGTCAATATCATCATCAACAATCCAAACATGTTTCATTGAGACATGTCCTTCAAACGCAGCTTCAATAGCTTTCAAACCATCATCATCACTATTTTTTTTGATGGAAACTACACCGTGTAGCCATGATCCTCCTCCATGTGTCATGAAAACATCCTTACAATCAACAACTTTGTTTACAGAATTGAATATGGTAGGTTCACGTGGCATACCCATCAGTACTTTGTGTTCAGGGCCGCTAGGTAATAACGCGTGGAAAACAGAATTTTCCCTGACAAAAATACGTTTTATTCGAGCTACCGGTTGTTTCCTAATGATGTCTGGAGTCTCAGTAAGATCTACAAATGGCCCTTCGTCATGCATATCTCCTGTAAATTCACATATCATTACAACTTCAGATTGAGGAATTACGTGCCCTGCAATTTCAATAACTGGAGAATTAGCCAAGGCGTTTGCTACAGCCATTTCATCTTCTTCTATTCCAAAAGATGTTGCAGCACCTAGTAAAACAGGGACAGACACGCCATTACAATATGCAAATTCCTTGAGTCCTCTTTTCATGTAATCCATTAGATGTCGGTCTAGGATTCTGAGAACTAGGTGTTGGTTGTCTATTTTCATTGCCCGGTGGAAAGAAAGATTCCTTCCGTACTCTTTATCGTGGGCGACCGCCATTGCAGATGAAATATATGCTCCACCATCAATAGGTTGATGCGTGAGTATCGGAAGTTTTTCTAGTGAAGCCTCAATTTCCGTGTATCCTTTCGCTTCTTCAGTAATGGGTTTCTTACCATTTCTCACAGCTTCCGATATTTTTCCAAGGATTTCGTTTGGTGCACAGTCAAGTCCTAATGCTACTAATTCTCTGCTTGAACAAATGTTCGTTATACATGGAATTATACTTCCTTTGACGTTTTCCAAATACAAAGGCATATCTCCTGCCTCTTCCATTAAAGCTGCGACTTCATACATTGGATCAACTTCTTTTGTAATTCTTTGTAATCTTCCTTTCTCCTCTAACAAGTCGACGAATTCTCTGAGATTCATGGTCTTTCTCCAAATGAAGTCTGATAGGCCCTATATCCAGCTTCCGTTATAGCTTCATAAATTTTCTTTTGGTTTCCTTTGTCTTCAGCAAGAACAACTATGTTGCCACCACCACCACCACCAGTTAATTTGGCACCCAGAGCATCACTATCATGAGCTATATCTATGAGTTTTTCCAGCATTTCATGCCCAACTCCTATCGAGTTCAAGAGTTTGTGGTTTTCATCCATTAATTCACCAACCATTTTTCTATCTCCCTTCTCAACAGCTATCTTTCCATTTTTAGTAACTTTTTCAATTTCATCAAAATACCCTTCCATTAGCCCAGGTTCTCTTTCCCAAGATTTTCTTACATTAGCCACAGTTTTCTTAGTTGATGCCTCAATCCCAGTATCTCCTATTACTAGGTGAAAAATGTTTCCTGGATCAAACGTTTTAGGCCTTCTTCCTTTGATAAAATAAACCGGCATTTCATATGCAACTACAGTATTGTCTATCCCGCTTGGAGTACCATGAACAATCTTTTCAGCTTCGAAAACAAGCTCAGATATTTCATTTTCTGCTAAATTGACTCCTAAATGGCCAGATAAAGCTCTACAAACTGCAGTAGATGTTGCAGCACTACTGCCCATTCCAGAGCCTTGTGGAAGTTTTGATGTGAGATTTATAGTTAGATTTGGTTCGTTCTCATCACTTAAAGCTAGGATGGACTGAGCGAGTACACTGAATTGATTATTCTTTGTACCTATTCTGTATTTCTCCTTGATATCTATCGCATTTATGGTAATTCCCTCATCACCAGGTTCACTCCATGCTGTAGCCCTCATACCAGCTACAGGAATTGCGATTGCAGGCTTACCATAAACGACAGCATGTTCCCCAAAAAGAATGATTTTGCCAGGCGCGGTAAACCGACCTTCCATGCTCTGTCGGAAATATGCGCACTTATACCGTTATCTGTCGTAAATGTATT
>CAZMPT010000094.1:0-1957 GCA_964568285.1 uncultured archaeon
AACACCAGGTCGTTACGCCCTGCGTGTACGCTAAATGTACAAATTACAGCCTGAAATGGCTAAAGAGTTGAAGGATACTGATAGAAAAATTTATGAAGATTCTCCTGATTATCTAGAGCATACTGAAAAGATAGTCACAGTGGGTGATATTTGTACAATTAAAATATATGAACAGGTAAGAACACCTAATCTATGTGTTGTTGATCTCAAAACCAAAAGAAGTAAATCTTTAACCAATAAACAGAAAGAAATAATCGGAAATATTGGTGATAAAATAGTAAATGTTACTAACAGAGCTGGGACTATATCTAAAGAACTGTGGAATGCCATCAAGTACTCTGTTGATTCAACTGACAACGTAAGAATAGTAGTAGAAGGAGAAGAGGATTTAGCAACTTTAGCAGCCATTAGTCTATCAAAGATAGGAACGAAGGTAATTTATGGGATGCCCGACAAAGGTATGGTAGTAGTTGACGTAGATCAACATTCCAAAATCAGGGTTGATGCCCTCCTGGAACGCATGCTGGTGAAATAAATGGAACTAGAAATAGCAGAAAAAAACGATAATCCGCTCCTGCACAGACAGGAGGTACAGATAGTCATTAGACACGAAAATAGTAGTACTCCAAAAAGAAGTGAAGTCATTAAAAATCTATCAGAAACACTAAAAGCAAAAAAGGATCTGATAATCATTGATCACTTGAAAAATAAATATGGTAGAATGGAAACCCAAGGGTACGCAAAAATTTACAAGAACTCCGAGGCTCTTAACAGAATAGAAACTAAACCCTCTATTGCCAGACAGAAAACTTCTGAAGAGGCAAAACCAAAGCCTAAGAAGGAGAAAACTGAAGAAATAGAAGAAGCTCCAGAAGGGGAAGAGACTCAAAAAGAAGACGAAGATGAGACCACTGATGAAGAAACATCAGAAGAAGAACCTACTGGTGAGGAAATTACAGAATAATGGGCAAAATAGAACAATATGAAGTGGCAGATGGAAAGATAAAGAGAAAGAGAGAATTCTGCCCAAAATGTGAGCCTGGAGTTTTTCTAGCCGTACACAAAAATCGAACATCTTGTGGCAAATGTGGATACACAAAGATGAACGACTGATTAGGATCCTAGTACAGAACGTAAATCTTCTTGGAACATCCAGATTAATAATATCACACCAAACAGAAGCATTGCTTGTGATATCACTGCAACAACTTTGAACAATCTCTCTCTTTTAGCAGAATCATCGAATTGTTCCTGCAACCAATCAAAGAAAGAATTCAGTATCAAGCCTTGATACGCTTCAGCCTGAAAACATTTTCTCTTTCTAACTCTTCCAACCTTAAAGTGATGTACGAAGCGACTTCCTCCAGCTGAGGTATAACCTTGAACTCGAGAGCATTTACTCTACGCTTTGTAGACTCTATTTCATCCAAGAGCTTTTTCATGGTTGTTTCTAATTCTGCAGCTTCAAGAACCTTTTCAGCTAGTTTCTCAAAGGCATGAACTGACTCATCTACACGAACAGATGTCCCAATCAGACCGTATCCCCTCTCCTCTACAGATTTTTCTATAGTGGAAACCTTGATTTTTGGGACCACTACGCCCATTATGTTGTTTTCATCTAACTCTACTTGAGGTGGAGTACGGACACAATTAGCGGCCGAACGAAGTGCACTCTTACCATCGGCTACCATTGCTACTGCCAATTTCTTGTTTGCAACAGTATAAAGCTCTACAAGTTGTGAGCGCATATCCTTTACCTTAGGTAAAAGCTCAAAGAATTCAATAATCAAACCATCACGTTTCATCTTAAGCAGTTTATGACCACTTATTGAAAGCTTGATACGCCTTCGAGTGGCTATAAGTTCGGAACGCGTTGGCTTGACGTCTGATATACTCATTTCTTATTTTTATCTCTATAGGCTGGATGATATTTATCCATGATTTTCTTGTCAATTCT
>CAZMPT010000094.1:2057-4051 GCA_964568285.1 uncultured archaeon
CCAATACCTGCATTCATCAAACGAGATAGGGATGGCAAGACAAAAATTGGAGGGTATATTCCTTTACGGTGCAATTCTCTTGAAACCACAATCTGTCCTTCTGTAATATATCCTGTAAGATCTGGAATAGGATGCGTTATATCATCTCCAGGCATAGTAAGAATTGGAACCTGAGTGACTGAGCCTTCCTTGCCTTTAATCAAGCCAGCTCTCTCATAATTCTGTGCAAGGTCAGTATACATGTAACCAGGATAACCACGCCTACCTGGAACTTCCTCACGTGCAGCACCAATTTGTCTAAGTGCTTCACAATAATTGGTCATATCTGTCAATATAACAAGAATATCATATCCATGTTCAAATGCAAGGTACTCTGCAGCAGTAAGGGCCATACGAGGAGTAATTAATCTCTCAACAGCAGGATCGCTTGCTAAATTCATTAGAACTACAGCCCTTGAAAGAGCCCCAGTACGTTCAAAGTCTGACATGAAATATTGAGCTTCCTCATTTGTTATTCCCATCGCTGCGAAAACAACTGCGAATTCTCGATCGCTACCTAAGGTCTTAGCCTGCCTTGCAATTTGCAATGCAATATCATTATGAGGCAGACCAGAACCTGAGAATATAGGTAATTTCTGACCCATAACCAATGTATTTAGACCATCAATAGTTGATATCCCTGTCTGAATAAATTCTTGTGGTGAGTCGCGAGAATAAGGATTGATAGCTGCACCAAGAATCTCACTTCGCATTTCTGGTACAATTGGAGCGCCACCATCAATAGGCTCTCCAGCACCATTTAGTATACGCCCAAGCATTTCCTTGGAAACTGAAAGTTTTATGGTTTCACCTAGGAATTTTACGCCTGAAGCTCTATCAATTCCAGAGGTACCCTCGAAAACCTGAACAACTACAATATCTTTCGAAGTATCTAGTACTTGACCCCTCTTCAGTGATCCATCTGGCATTGATATCTGTACTAGTTCACCATAACCTACTGGCTCAGTCTTCTCAACAAAAACCAAGGGACCAGCAATCTCATTTATTGTTTTGTACTCTTTTTGCATTTTAGTCCTCCTTTAATCCTGCTACTTCATCTTGAATTCTCTTCCTCAATTTTGGCAGTAAATCATTGAAATTCTCTTCAAATTTGGAACGGCCCAATTCTTCAAGAACTGGAATACCTGTCAAATCAGGGACTGAGATTCCTGTAGCCAGAGCTGCTTCTGCAAGCTCCTTGTAATACAAAATAACATCAATAAACTCAGCCTGAACATCGACCTTACAATAAGTATCTACATCATGGAAAGCATTCTGCTGAAGATAAAACTCTCTCAATAGACGTGCGACCTCAAGTGTAAGCTGCTGATCCTCTGGTAAAGCATCTGAACCAACCAATTGCACAATCTCTTGAAGTTCAGCTTCCTCCTGCAGAACAGACATCGCTGTTGCAATATTTTCACTCCATTTCTTAGATGCATTCTCACTGTACCAGTCACCCAAAACTCGATTGTAAAGAGAGTAACTAGTCAACCAGTTAATTGCAGGAAAGTGTCTTCTTTGAGCCAGTTTAGAGTCCAAAGCCCAGAAAACCTTGACAATCCGAAGAGTATTCTGTGTAACAGGTTCAGAGAAGTCTCCTCCAGCTGGTGATACTGCACCAATTACTGTAACGGAGCCGTCATCTCCTGCCATGGTCTCAACTCTACCAGCTCTCTCATAAAACTCAGAAAGTCTGGAAGCAAGATATGCAGGATATCCCTCTTCACCAGGCATTTCTTCAAGTCTGGATGAAATTTCACGCATGGCCTCTGCCCATCTTGATGTGGAATCGGCCATCAACGAAACATCATATCCTTGATCTCGATAATACTCTGCTAAGGTAATACCTGTGTAAACCGATGCTTCCCTTGCAGCAACAGGCATGTTCGAAGTATTTGCAATAAGAACTGTTCTATCCATTAGAGGTCCACCAGTCTTTGGATCCTTCAAAT
>CAZMPT010000095.1:0-4037 GCA_964568285.1 uncultured archaeon
GTCACAAACAGTGGAAATGACGTTGACTACGTCAGTTTACCTACGCCTAGTGCCCCAGCAGGTTGGATTGCTACATTCTCAGAATCATCATTCACTTTGAATCCCTATCAGTCAAAAGTAGTATATTTGAATGTGGAAGTTCCATCGAATGTGTACGGTGGTGACAATATAATCGAGGTTCAAGTTTCATCTGATCAGTCCGGACAAGTGATTGATATGGAGTTTGCAGTATATGTTCCAGAAGTAGCGGATATTGATGTTGAACTCAAGACAACTGCAGGAGATGTAACTGCTGGAACTACTGGCCAGTTTACAGTAAGATTATCGAATAATGGTAACACAGTCGAAACCCTGAGTCTTTCCATAGAGGGTAAACGTGCTTCTTGGTTCTCTATTCCTTCAGATACAGTTACTTTAGCCCCAGGCAGCTATATGGAGATTATCATCGAAGTTCGACCACCAGTTACTCAGGCGGCTGGAGAAATGTCTGGAACACTGAATGTGACCTTGAGTAGTGATCAGTCAAAGACTACCAAGATAACATTACCATTCACAGTTCTAAAGTCAAGTCTCATAGTAGAGGAGAAACCTGAGGTCGAAGAGGAAGGTTTACTTCCTAGCCTAGGAATAGTTTCGACATTGCTCATAATCACACTTCTTTCGAAACTGAGACGGAGAAAATAGATTTACAACCGTGACTATGCCTTTAGGAACGTACAGTCGTTCAGGTGAGGCACGTGAGTTGCCTAATGTAGCAAATGATTTGGCCTTAGTCTTAGAAGATTACTCAACCTCAAAAATTGAAATAAATCTAGAGTCTGAAGAAATTCCTTTGAACTTGCTTAGAGGCGCGAGTATATCTCAGGTTAAGAATAGGATAAAAGATCAGCTAACGCCAGATAAGGATTTGATACAGTCTATTGGGGCCTTAGACGAGGCACACGAAACTATTAACCTAGTTTCCGAGAGGCTGACAGCTTGGTATACTCAAGTTACAGGTGAGCCACGGACACCAGTTGATGAAATATTGGGGAAGGAGGACTTACCTTCTCAAATGGGTCACCTAAAGATTTTTTACAAATCTAACAAAAAATTAATCACCGAGCTTTCAAAACACTTAGATTGTGAAGCACCCAGAATTTTTCCGAATCTAACAGCTATACTGGGTACACAGTTATCAGTTAGAATTGTGGCTGCAGCAGGAGGTTTGTCTAAGCTGGCACGAATGCCAGCATCTACGATCCAGTTGCTTGGAGCCGAGAAAGCTTTGTTTCGCCACATATCGGATGGTTCTCTTCCACCTAAACATGGTTTATTGTATCAACATCCATCTGTTAAAGGATCTCGAAAGAAGGACAAGGGACGTGTTTCTAGAAAATTGGCAGCTAAGGTTGCAATAGCTTCTAAGGTTGAATATTATGGAGGAAAAAGTGACTAAAAATCACGAATCCATACCTAATTCTAAAACATTCATTTTTGGCCTTCTAATGGGCACTGCGGATGCAGTTCCAGGTGTTAGTGGAGGTACCATCGCATTGATTATAGGGATATATCGTAGATTGATAATTTCTATATCAGACTGTTTGATTTTTGTAAAAAATAGATTCCCCTCCGACTCAAGATTGAATTTTTTCACATCCGTTACTTTCCTTTTTCCTTTAGGTTTGGGAATGTTGTGTGCCTATTATGTCGTGACTAAAATTATAGTAGGACCTGATGATTCACCCGGTCTTTTACGAGATGATTCCACAGGACCCTATATTTTTGCCTTTTTCTTTGGTTTAGTACTTCTCAGTGTGAGAGAACCATGGGCTTTAGTTGTCAATCCTGAATCTAAACACTATTTTCTGGCCATTTTTGGTATACTAATAATATTAACTTATTCTAGTTTTAATCTGGAATCAGAGAGCAGCAGATTTTTGCTAATTCTTGGTGGTGCTCTTGCCCTTACAGCTATGTTATTGCCAGGAGTTAGTGGGGCATTGGTTCTTTTGACACTTGGCCAGTATATGACTATAGCTAGTTCATTCCATGATGGAGAATTAGAACCACTTTTCTTTTTAATTATTGGAGGAATATTTGGTTTGATTACATTTGTTCCGTTTATGAATTATATGATGACTGAATACATAGATACAACTATGGCATTATTGACGGGATTAATGTGCGGTTCATTGATTACTCTATGGCCGTGGAAGGAGAACTATGATGTTGAGGGGCTTTCACCTAATCTTGGACTTGCACAGGTTTTTGATAATTTCACACCTACGTCTTTATTTTTGACATTTTTATTTTTTGCTGCTGGAATGCTTTCATCATATGGTTTGAAGCGTTTTGAGATAAAAAAAGAGACCTAAATCCCTACGAGAGCTTTTAAAAAACCCCTCTTGTGAAGGAAATAATGCGAGTACTCATTGCGGGTGCTGGTGAGGTCGGTTTCCGAGTTGCACGTGATCTCGTTTATCGAGGACATGAAGTGACTTTGGTAGATTCAGACCCTACTGCTGTAAAGCGGGCCCAAACCCTTGATGCACAGGCCTTTCAAGGAAATGCAGCTTCTCCAAGATTACTCTTCGAGGATGCTTCATTGGAGGATGCAGACTTATTTATTGGAGTAACTGGAAAGGATGAAGTCAACATTTTAGGTTGTTCTATAGCCAAACAAACTGGTTGTAGTACTATAGCTAGAATAAATAATTCAACGTATATTGATTCACCATCTGGTAAAAACCCTCAGAAGATTTTTGGAGTGGATGCATACGTCAGTCCAGATGAATTGGCGATGCATAGGATATGGCAGATTCTCTCTAGACCTGCATTGACTAGACTGGAGCATTTTTCAGTTGGAAAACTCAGAATTCTGGAAGTCCGATTGAGTGACAGTTCCCCTTCAGTTGGAAGACCCCTTGGCAACCTCCATCTTCCTCCACATTGTCGCATTGTTCTCATTGCAAGAGAGGAAGGAGTGATAATTCCTAGTCCTGAGGATACATTGATGCCTAGAGATCGAATATTAGTGTTGTTAAGTGAGTACAGTGAATTAGAAGCATTATCGGATTCGTTAGGCATACCTAAGGAAATAACTGGTGAGAGAAATATCAAGCGTATAATGATTGCCGGAACTAGTAAGATTGCACTTAGACTTGCAGAACAAGTCGCTAAAAGATACAAAGACGTGGAAATTTATATTGCTGAACCTGACAAGGAAAGGGCAGATTTAGCTAGTACACAACTTCCATCTGAGGTACGTTTGTTAGTTGGTTCTCCAACAGATAGACACTTTTTGAGGGAAGAGGGAATAAGATACGAAGATTTGTTTGTTGCAGCTACGGATAGAGAAGATTTGAATGTTCTGAGCTGTCTTTTAGCAAAGAAAGAAGGAGCGAAACGTACGGTTGCATTGGTTTACCAAACAGAATTGGAGTACGTTGTTCAAGATACGGGAATTGATACACTAATAAATCCTAAGAGAGTCACGGTTAATGCCATAATAAATCGTGCAACTTCAACTGATGAAATTGAAGGAATGGAAGAATTAGAAGGAGGAGATGCCTCAATTCGGGAGTTTTTGATTAAAGGCTCAAACGGTAAAACAAATAAGAAACTCAAAGATTTAAAAATTCCGGAGAACACTCTTTTAGCCATGATAAACAGAGGTGGTGAACCATTATTTCCAGATAGTGAGTCACTTTTGAAATCTGGAGATCATGTTTTGGTATTCACACTCAAAAATCAGCTACCTGAGGTGGAGAACTTCTTCCAATAATGCGTGCTAGTCTCATACTAAGTCTTACAGGAATCATTGTAGCTTTTTTTGGTTTCTCATTCACCTTGCCAATTATTGCTGGCTTTTTGATGGGTGAAGAAATTGTGAATTTGGTTTGGATGTTTGGTTTTCCCATGTTTCTGTGTATAGCTATTGGAGGATTTCTTTACAAATATTTCCACACAGAAGAAGATATAAGGAATCGTGAGGCCTTTGTCTTAGTCAGTTTTGTTTGGATAATTATGGTTTCTTTTGGTGCTATGCCATATGT
>CAZMPT010000096.1:0-3837 GCA_964568285.1 uncultured archaeon
TCAAAACAAGCTGGTGGTGGCAATAATTCATATCCATCATATGTAGCATTAACAACAGTAGAACCTCCAACATAACTAGGTATCAGATTTTTTAATTCATCATATTTCCCGTAAAGAGCACCCATACCACTTGGTCCACAAAATTTATGGGCACTGACTGAAGCAAAATCAACGTCAAGATCAACAACATCCAATTCTTTGTGAGGTGCTGCCTGGGCTGCATCCATCAAAACCTTGATACCTTTGTCGTGACATATCTCAATAATATCCTTGACAGGATTAGTGTGCCCATCCAGATTTGATGTGTGGATTATACTCATTAGTTTTGTTTTACTATCGATACTCTCTTTCAAAGCCTCTAAATCAAAATAATAATTGTCTTTAGCTGGTACAACCTGATAATCAATTCCTTTGTATTTAGCCATGTGATGCCAAGGTACCACGTTTGAATTGTGCTCTTTATCGGATGTCAAAACTTTATCTCCTTTCTTCAGATTAAGGCCATTAGCAACTAAATTCATGCCTTCAGTCGTATTTCTAGTGAAAACGACCTCCGAAGTCTTTTCAGCACCCAATAATCTACGAAGACTATCACGAGCCATCTCAAAACCTTCAGTAACTTGCCAACTCATTCTATGAACTGAACGACCCCCACATGCAGGATATTTTGTGTAATACTCCATGATAGAGTCAATTACCTGTTGTGGTCTCAGAGTCATACAGGCACTATCAAGATAGGTCGGTGCATCTTCTATATTTAGAACTGGGAAATCATCTCTATATTTTGAAATATCCATAGTTGTCTTAATGCATTATAATAATGGGATTTAAAGCCATATGACCTAAAGAAGATTTCTTAAAGGGGTCGTAATGAAAGAAGTATGAGCTGTGTAGATGACTTGCCCAATATTGGATTGAATGATTTGAATTACAGTTGTGCAACAGAATTAGTTAGCATGGGGCCTGTGGCAGCACTACTTACTATACTTATCGGAATTCCCCTTGTAAGAATCGTATTAAAATATCTAAAAAGAGTATTTGACAAATATGATTACATAGATAAAGGAATAGAAAATTTCCTTTTCAGAGTTGCAAGTGTAGCACTTTGGGCAGTTATATTCCTAACTGCGGCAAATGAACTGGGAATAAATGTTACAGGAATTGTAGCCGCTCTTGGTATTGTTGGTTTAGCTATGGCTTTTGCGGCACAGGATACAATCGAGAACATTATTGCAGGTATATTCCTAATGGTTGACAGGCCTTTCAGAGAGGGGGATCGAATATTATTGCCAAAGAAGATTGGAAGCTTGTATTCCAGTTGGGGTGATGTAACTGAAGTTGGTCTTAGAACCACTAGAGTACGCTCTACAGATGGAGTTTTACTCACCATACCAAACAAACTCTTGACGAAAGACACCATTGCAAATTTCAATCACAAAGATGACAAAAATCTTCGAGTAAGAATCAGACTAGGATTAGTACCAACATGGGACAATGTAACAAAAGGTGAGAAAATTGTTGAAGAAATTGCTAAGAATAATAAGGACATATGTCAGGAAAAACCAAAACCACCTCAGTTTGTGTTAAGAGATTTTGGTGATCAAGAAGTTATCATGGAAATAAGATATTATGTTCCGAATGCTCCACTAATGCGATCAACAAAATCTTACTATGTTAAAGAAATTCTAAAACAATTCGAAGAGCAAGGTGTCAACTTAGCCTATCCTACTAGGCTGATAATGAAAGATCCAGAACAAACTTGGAAGATATAATAGTTAAACTTTTTCAATATTCTCTCTAGCTTCTTCATACTCTTGCTCTGTTATTGAACCTGCTTCTTTCCAAACATTTAGAATAGTAATCAACTGTGATACATTTTCACGCTTTTTATCATTTTTCAGTTCCAAACTCAGACGTATGAAATCTTCGCTTAAACTCCTTTCTTTTTTCAACCGTGTCAATCTTTCAGGAGGAAATTTTTCAGGGTTGCGGGTAATCATATCTGCTAAGTATTCCTCAGCAGTAAGATTCTCCAAATTTATCATCTGGCCATTGGGTCTCCTAATTCTTATCTCTCCTTCAAATTTTTCAGATGAAGAGGTGAGATCTGATTCTAAATGCTTGTACCAGTGCCCTCGGATTGTCCGAATCTTCTCTGACTTGATTTTCTTCTTCATGTGATTTAGACTATGATGCTCTAAATACTTATCTAGTTCTGCCACAAGAAGATTTTTTAGTCTGCTTTCATGTTTAATCAGTGTTTCCCAATCATAGTCGTCATAGGATTTCCAGCTTTTCTTCCGTATTAATTCCTTTATGTTGTTAACTTTTTCTTGTTCTGAATTATCATCAAAGATTATTATCAAGGTCAAAATTATTAGAGTAGCTACCGACAGTGGTAATCCAAACGACCCAAGGAAGGAGTCATAATCGTAATGATGCTCTGGATCTATAACGAAGTATATCGAGGAAAGCAACATTATCAACGCCGATTTTACAATCAAGTCTTGGCCTTTACCAGCCCGTGTAAGGTTTCTTTCTGCTATATCTAATCTCTGTTTTAATACAGCGGCATCTACTTTCCGAGGGATCTCTACTTTTTTCAACCCTCTATATCTAAAAAAAAAGAGTATGGATGGAAATATAAATGGAAATAGTAAAAAAATCTCGTAAATTGTGCCTTCACTCATAGATTCAGAATCTCTAGGATCGCTCAAAAGAATAATCCAAATTAAGTCGTCTACATTCATTTCCTTCTAGGACTAAATATCATATAGATTTAATACTAATTGCAAAAGATGTCACATTCCTTTATCAAATCATGCTGTGGTGTACACATTACTGCTTTCGGATATTAGCATAGAATACTTTATTATTGACTAGCTTCTAGGCCTGATATGGCATTTAAAGTACCGGATTTACCGTATGACTATACAGCGCTAGAACCATACATAGATGAAGAAACAATGAGATTTCATCACGATAAACACCACGCCGCATATGTCAATATGCTAAACGGTGCAGTGGAGGCTGCTGGAAACCTAGGTGGGAAATCCGTAGAAGAATTAATTACAAATCTAGATGCAGTACCCGAAGAGCAGAGAGGTGCCGTAAGGAACCATGGAGGTGGACATTTCAACCATTCAATGTTCTGGGAGATAATGGGGCCTGTGAACGGTGAAATGAGTTCAGAACTAAACACTGCACTCCTAGATGCGTTTGGCAGTCTTGATGATTTCAAAGCGGAATTTCATAAAGCTGGAATGACAAGATTTGGTTCAGGTTGGGCTTGGTTATGTTCCAAAAAAGGAAAACTAGCTGTCTGTTCTACAGCAAATCAGGATAATCCACTAATGGGGAAAAAATATGGTGGATGTGATCAAAGAACACCTATCCTAGGGTGTGATGTCTGGGAACATGCCTACTACTTGAATTACCAGAATCTAAGGGGAGACTACATTACTGCATTCTTTGATGTGATTAATTGGGCTGAAGTCTCAAGGCGTTATTCTGAAACACTCTGATTACCTAACTCAGCAACCAAGTTACCTATCAAAAGAGAACTTCCACCTAGTATCAACCAGAAAGAGAATTCAGTCATATCAAATGTTATTGCCAAGAGAGTTGCCCAAACTGGCTCTAATGCATAAAGAATCGCTGCACGAACTGGATCCAGATACTTCTGGAAATAATTGACCAAACCTAATGCCCCGAAGGTACCAAATATAGAAGATAAAAGCAAAGGATATAGAAAATCTGTGTCACGTAACAAACCAGTAATATCAACGTTTCCAATATCAAATACTAGGAAAATATTGAAAAGGAGAATACATAACA
>CAZMPT010000097.1:0-3798 GCA_964568285.1 uncultured archaeon
CTATAGGAAGATTTAAATTTTGAGAAATGAAATCCAAGTAATTTTTCATCTCTTCAGGTATTATTCCCTTCGAAATATCAATGTCCGATGAAGACCAGCCTGGGAAAATTTTGTACACTGGTGTGCATTTTGCAAGATAAGACAGTGATGATGGAAAATGTTTGACTTCGGAACCTGTATCATCCTTGTATGCTACACAAACCTTGATCTCATCCATATCTGACAGAATATCCAGTTTCATGATTGCTAAGGAGGAAAAACCACAAATTCGATTGGATAATTCTAGCATAACCAAATCTAACCACCCACATCTTCTTGGACGTCCTGTAGTTGTGCCGAATTCTTGTCCCTTTTTCCTTATCATTTCACCTACTTCATCCTCTAATTCAGTAGGAAAGGGTCCTGAACCAACTCTCGTAAGATATGCTTTGGTAACACCAACCACATTCGAAATCTTAGATGGTGCAATTCCTGAACCTAGGGCTGCCCCTGCTGTCGTGGGGCTTGATGAAGTGACGAATGGATAAGTTCCATATTCAATATCTATGTGAACACCCTGTGCCCCTTCGAGAAGAACATTGTTGCCGTCATCGATATGTTGATTAACCAACAGAGAAGTATCTGTGATCAAATCCCCTAGTTGATTCCTCCATTTCGTACAGGTTTCAAATAGACTATTAACAGTTAGATTATTTTCTACTCCATAATGTGCAAGTAATGCTTGATTACGTGGTAATGCCTTTTCCAATCTCTCTATTATCATATCATCATCAAGAAGATCTCCCATTCGGATTCCAATTCTGGAGGCCTTATCTGAATAACAAGGACCAATACCATTGCCAGTAGTTCCTATCATTGATCTACCCTTAGAACTCTCCTCTCCACCATCCAACATTTTGTGATATGGCATAATCACATGTGCTCTATCCGAAATGAATAACTGACCCCTTTCACCGTCAAGATTGGCCAGCTCTTTGAGCAATACATCGGGATTCACAACAACCCCATTACCAACTACATTAACAACGTCTTTCCGCAAAATGCCCGAAGGAAGAAGATGCAATTTGTGCTTTTTACCATCAACCACGATCGTATGACCTGCATTGTTACCACCTTGCGATCTTGCAACAACTTTAGAATTATCAGCTAAATAGTCAGTGACTTTTCCCTTGCCTTCATCTCCCCATTGGGCACCAATGATGGAAGTGACCGTCACGATAGAGTACCACCTGACTTAACTATGAGAGAATAAAGTGCAGGCAAAAGAAACATTGCTGATATCATCGAAGCAACAAGAAGAATAACAATAATGAAAACAAACCACCAAAGTGCAGAAATGTTGATGAAGAACGCTGCCGTCAGACCAACTAAAGTAACTGTTGTAGCTTCTGCCAAAGTCTGCGCGGTTTTAGCAGTTGCATTATAGATACTAGGCATATTGATACCTCCCTCAATCACTCTTTGAGTAATGTGAATCGAAAAATCAATCCCCACTCCTATAACAATTGAGCCTATCATAACTGTCACCAAACTCAATGCTTGACCTAAAATAACAAAGGTCAGTGGTTCTAGCGCTACCACCCAACATACAGGTACTGTCGTCAAAAGTCCTATCTTAACATTTCTGAAGGTGATGGACAGAACGAATCCTACAAGAATGATACAAATTGCCAATGTAGTTATCTGTGAACTAATCAACTGCGCGTTGACACTTGTACCTATAGCTGCAACACCAGTTAATTGAGACATCATTACAGGTGAATATTCCCAATTGTTCCTGATATCATTAACGCCATTGACTGCAACTTCCATGGACTTAATATCCTTCAGGGGCATGTCTACATATATTAGAGTCTTCGAAAACCTACATTCAACACCTGTCGCCTGATCAGGGGAACAGTCCATTATCATGCTCAACGCTTCAGGAGTGATACTATCATAGAACACATTCAACAAAAATTTCTGCATGTCTCTTCCCACAAGAGGATTCTCGGCCACTTGATCCTGATGAAGGATGGCCCAGAAAGATCTCTCTCCCCCTTCTTCTCTACCTGCCAAATCTAAAATTTCATCCAATGTGGAGGATTGATTGGTTGAAAATTTAACTGCCTTCATTACCTCTGTAAGAGATATTGCCGTAACATCATTCACATCATTCAAACCTTTTCTGTTACCATCTTCTGTACCTGCTACAAGAAGATCTATCTGATCCAAATGATCAACCGCATCATTTGCTATCTCAGAATAATCATTCTGAAAATCTCCTCGAGCAATCATCATTCCAAAAGCTCCGGCATTGAATTCAGTAGAATATTTGACAATTCCCTCTAAGGTAGGTTCATCATCAGGGACCATCTCAAGGTAGTCAATGTTAGTTTCTAGTGCTGTTACCAAACCAACAGACAATAAACTAACTGCTAATAGAACTGCCAAAACTGGTTTATTATATTCAGTAACTGTTTTCGCCAATCTATGCCATTCGCCCTCTGTTTTTCTGTAATTATAATCTGTTAGAACTGCTAAGGCTGGAGCCATAATGAACGTACTCATCAAACAGACAAATATCCCTAAAGTCAGACTAAGACCTACTGTGAATACAGGACCTAAATTAGTGTACATCAGACTACCAAATCCAATCATTGTAGTTAATGCTGAAAGTGCGATAGCTCTTCCAGTAGTTGAGAGAGCTTTCATCATTCTTATCTGAGCATTTGGACCTGTCTCTTCAGTAAATCGATTGGACAAGTGTAAACCATAGGCCACGCCTAGAGCCATCAGAATAGGGCCTAGAGCAATAATGGTCGGGGTTGCCTCCATCCCTGACCAGCCAATAATTCCATACGTTATGAATATAGAATAAAGAGTTGGAACTCCTGATATCAAAACAGCCCTAATCTTTTTCTGAATCAGAAATATTGCAATTGAACATAATACTACACCTATCGGGAAAATATTCCAGAATTCAGCGAAAGAACGATCTGTAATAGCTTGTGTAACTGGTACTGGCCCAGTTAACATCATACGGCTGAATGTCTGACCATCGGGACGATTTCCATTTTCATCATTAAGGCCCCAACCTCTATTATGCATTGTGAAATCTATCTCTTCAATGATTTCAGGTGGTGGAACATCACTGGTTATACCAAACAATATGACTGCAGTATCCCAGATTCCATCGCCATTCGTATCCCTTATTACCTTTTCCAAAACATCGGGTGGAAGATCCTCTACAATGTCATCAATATCTGATTGGCTTGGAATCTCGTAGTGATTCAAAGTGTCGGTTTCTTTTGCTAATTCAGCTGCCTGTTTTATCAGTTCAGCGATTCCATCAGTAATTCCATCCGAAGATGCCGAAGCCCAAGCAGCCGAGTTATCTATTAGTGCATCGTAGACTCTACTATTGGTACTGTGAAGTTCCTTAATCAATGTAGATATGCTGAATGACCAAACTACATCATCCTCCAAACCACCATCAGATGGAACCACACCTGGACCTCCCTTCTCCGTTTGTCCATATTCATCAACGGTCCTTTCTATGTAATCCATCTCCAACAAGACCTGCCTATTCGTTATGTTAGTAGGGGAAGTTGGATCTCGCTCATTTTCAGTTTCGACATAAATAACTATGATGTCCGTCGACCAATCCTCTCTAACTTCTAACAATAACTTCTCTTCCTCGGAACCTTGAGGCAGATAAACCTCCATTGCTCCATTTATGTTAGTCATACCAATACCAATTAACATGAACAGAGTAATTGCTGTCATGATTCCTATTGTAATGGGTGGATAGTCTGT
>CAZMPT010000098.1:0-3694 GCA_964568285.1 uncultured archaeon
TGGATAATTGAATCATAGGGCCCCCCTATGAGTCGTATACCCCTCAAAGGGTAGCGTCTGTATCGACCCACTGAAGCCCCTTTGTATCGGGGAATAAAATGCAGAGGGGTTTCGGATAGACCCTTCCGACTTATCCGAATTGATTAATCGGTTGAACCTGTAGGCGTTTTCAATGGGTCTTCGATTACAGACAGAGCGCGAGTTTACTAACAAGGTAGCAAAATTAAGGGAAGAATTCCAAGGGACTTGGGAAAGTGCGAGGGAAATATACATCCTTAGAATTAAACCCGAGGCTTTCTCAAATGAAAGTGCAAAGGCAAAACGAACCTTTCCTTCTCACAAATTCCCACCATTAGTTGAAAACCCATTGGGCTTCGTCTATGTTGGCCTTACGAGCCTCACGGTGGAGGAGCGGTTTGAAGTACACAGAGATAAACTACCCAGAGCAAGTAAAATCGCAAAGTTGGGATTTCTGCTTGATGGAACTTACCAAGAAGTAGGTAAAGATCTAACAGATAAATTTGGTTTCAAACAAGTTGGATGGAGAGATTACAAACCAGAAAAGTTGGAGTCTTGGGTAGCATGGAACTTCTACAAAATGGGATATTGGGTTTGGGGGTCTCACCACCATGGTGATGAGGATTTTCTTGGCACAGAGCCATTTGCTTGAATCAAACCACCCTCACGATACCCACTATACCAATGGGAGTCTTGTCGGTAGGCATTGAAAGGGCGGACTGCTAACCCACTAATTTGCAGATTGCAATCGGATGGGTCTGAGCAAAAACCGATTGATTCACTCTCTTGAAAACAATTTGAGAACCTAATTTCCTCTCAGATTAGGTTTATAGGAGGTGGCCTTTTCGAATCTAAGTATATGGCTACTAGGAGCGTTTGGATGACTGAAGAGGATGAATTGCTTTGGGACTCTATCCCTAGAGGCCACCGCTCAGAGATTATCAAATCGGCATTGAATGATTGGAAGATGAAGGCCACTTCCAAGGAGTACAATATTGAATTATTGACGAAATTGGAGTATCTCCAGAAGAGGCGTCTCGAGTTGGAAAAAGAATATTCGAAAGCCGAAATGGAATTCAATGAAATTAATGACGAGATTGAATTCATCCAAGATCGAATGAGAAAATCTGATCCTCTGTTCATAGGTAGTACAGACAATATCTCTTCGTCTGAGATTAACCCAGTGGCGTTCTTTGAAGGCTTCATTGAGCAAGCGAAAATATACCTTTCAAACGGAACGATATTTACTTCACCTAGCGGAAGAAATCGCTATCGTATCCATGGCATAGACGAAGAAAAAACGAAGGTATTTGTTGAGAGGATGGATTCAAAATCGCCTAAACCGAGCTCATTCACTTACGAGACTGTTCGCAAAGCCGTGATGAAGCTGCAGAGAGTTAGTGATAATGCTCTCAAAATCGGTGAATTCATGCCAGTACTCGCTCAAGAATGTGCTGTAGTTGCCATTCACCCCTATCTTCGAAGAGAAGGGGATTCTATCATCTATGATAGGGAGGTCAGTTGAAATGGTTGCAAATAACTCAGATTTTCGTATTCCAAATGACATATTTCTGTGGCATACGTTCGGAGACCATGGGGATGAGGAAGAAGCAGTAATCATTTCAAGAAAAAAAGACGAAATAAACAATTCAGAAACAGGTGTCACGTTTTGGACTATTGGGATGGGATCAAGTTATGAAAGAAAAATGCTGGATAACTGGAGAGAACAACTGAGAAATCAAACCCAAGGTGGTTTTGCTTATGTTGTATGTGGCGGGGATGCAACAAGAGGTTCGAGGATGAAACCTGAAGTGGCGACCCACTTTACACAAAATTTGATTTCGGTACCATCTAGTGTTGATTATTGGAGCCAAGTACCCGAAGGGATAAGGGCAACGCGAAAGAATCTGACAAGTACAATTTCGGCTGCTTTTGTTGTAGCCGATATCGAATATGTGGGAGAGTCTTCGGGATTACTTGTAAATTGGTGGAGCCAGACAAATCAGAAATGGACTGAGGAATGTCCTCCTCGGCATGTGAGAAACGGTGTTAAGCTTCTAAAGAAAAATTCTGAAGGAAAACCGATCATAACAAATGCAGATTGTCGGTATATCTTGAAGTTAAAATATCCATATTTTGTAATGGTTTCAAAGTTATAATATTAGGGATTATTCACAATCGGATGGGTGCCCCATCCGATTCAGGATGAAGCAAAGGGTACCCTCTGATTCGTACTACTTCAATCAGTGGGGTTTCTATCTTATTCAGTGGACGAACAGTGTTTTCAATGGGTCCATTCGTTCATTTAGTCATGAAAATCAACACTTCATTCACCTTCACTCTACCATGGCCTTTACAACTGATATTTCGGCTAACTTGAATGGGTCTGATTTCGATTCTACACCCCGCATCAGCTGCCGCCGCCCCATAGATTTCTCTTACGGTGGGCTCACCCAATGCATCGTGATTGGATGCAATCACTCTGGCTCCTTTGGCAGCCAATTGTGCTGATTTTGTCGCTAATTCGATCTGGTCTTGCCTTGAAAACCCGTCAGTGAAGTAGGTGGTGAATGTGGCTCCATCGATTTCCAATGGCATGTATGGAGGATCTAGATAGACAAGATCTCCCGAACGGACATTGCGAAATGTATCTTCCCATGTCGATGAAGAAAGTGATGTCGAACTCAAATGTTGTTGGCAGGTGCGGAGTATGGATTCTTGGCAAATATTTGTTGGAGAATCATAATCTCCTTCTGGAACATTGAACTCACCATCTCGATTCATCCTCCACAATCCATTGTAGCATGTTTTGTTCAAGAATATTGCAAGAGCAGCCAATTCAATTTCTTGGTTGGCTGTTAGGCTCGATATTTTCTTTGAAAGTGAATTCAATTTCTTGCGTTTAACGTAATACATACGAGCCTCTCTGACAGCCTTGGTTTGCCCTCGGGGATTCCGTTCTTGTCGAGAATAATCAGCCTGTAATTTTTTCAACTTGTTCAATAATTTTTCCAACTTTGCCTCATCTGAAACCACCCTCATGCAGTTGACTAAAATTCCATTGATATCATTGAGATGGGATTTCTTTCTGGATTGAATGAATCCATTACTTCGAAGCCCGAAGAACATCGCACCACTTCCCAAAAATGGCTCATGGTATCTCTGACCCGAAACCACAGTCCAATCGATTGAAAGCGGCTTTTCTTTCACAATATTTGTCAATTCTTCGACAACGCGATGTTTACCTCCAGCCCACTTGAGAAAGGGCTTGGAATTGGGCATAAAACACATTGTTAGCACATGATCTATGAACTTTGTTCATAGGTTCAAGTCAATTTGAACGACAGGATCTGCAGTGAGATTGCGGGATCGTCTTTTCACCAACATTTCTAACACCAAATTTCTCATTCATTTCATCCAAACCTTCAGCACGCAACCCGCATTTCGGACAGGAGCACCATATTTCATAGGGCATGTGATTTGAATAGAAATCGTGTATAACATCGTTTCGACTGGATCCGATCGTCTATATGATCCTGCCAAATCCCCGATCTTATGCCGAGAGAGGAACTCGACTTTGATTTGACGCCCTCACCCGAACTAATGACTTCCAGAGGGATTGGTTCAACCAATTTGGGATTAGGATTTGCCCTCGGTGAAATCATCGCGAATAGCC
>CAZMPT010000099.1:0-3661 GCA_964568285.1 uncultured archaeon
TAGAGAAATGGCCAAATTTGGCCAATTGTTCTTACAAGAAGGCGTTTGGGAGAGTAAACAACTAATATCCAAAGAGTGGGTCCGAGAATCAACTTCAGAGCACATGCCAGACGGTGCAGATTTCGTCTATTCAGTTCAACCTTCGGGCGATTATGGGTACTTGTGGTGGATACATGATGGTTTTTACATTGCATCAGGTTTGCATGGACAACGAATATTTATCAATCCAGAGAATGATTACGTCTTGGTATTCACATCTCTTGATGTCACTCAGCAGGGAGCAAACGATCTCCATGATTCAGTATTGGAAGGTAATTTTGTTGGATGGGAAAAACCTATGAATCAATTTTACAAGCGTTCCGTACCATATTTTGGTTTACTTTTGATATCGTTTACTGGAGCAAATTCAGCATTTCTAAAGTATGGATTCCGTGAAAAATGGATAAGATCTAAAAACAGCGGTCAAGAGATAATCTTGACCTCTTTCGGGTCTTCATTCTATTCAGTGTCGATGGGGTTCTTGACAACACTTTCAGTCATATTTGTTGCATTAGATTTATTCTTCTCTTCATCTCGGGGCATTCTGTTTCCGAAATTTCAATTATTAACTATAATATTGTTAATTTTATCTACCATATCTATAATTTTATTTGAAAGAGAAATTGTTAGATATAGACATTCTGCAGACTACTCAGGAATGCTAAAATTCGAAATTCCTAAAGCTATTTTATTTTTGGCATTAACAATCTTTTTGTTTTTCAGAGTTTATTTGAATATGGTAGAGGAGTTTTCAGGCTAAAGGGCCAATTTCGTTCCCAACAAACATTACAATTGTTGCACTCACCGTAATCAATACGTTATCATCTATTGGACCGAATTCATACCTCTCTACGATTGTTGCAATAATGGCCGCAATGACTCCCCATATAGGCAATGCAGGATCAGCTAAACTTCCTAGATAATATCCCATAGGTATACAGACGATAGCCATGAAAACATTTCCAATAGGATTCTTGGTACGATATCCAAATTTCATATTTCTTGCTATTCCAGTCACACCATCGCCAAACGCCATGAATAGTAGAGGAATGATAGCTAAGTATGGGTCTCCAAGCAATTCCCAAAGGAGGTAAACAGACGCTCCAGCCATAAAACAAAAATTCACGTCGTTTTTGTTATCATCAGTTTGCACCCAGTATAGTAGATGTCCAGTGTAATAGGGAATGTATGTGATAATTGTGAATGCAATTCCAATATACAGAGCATAAATGGGTTCATCAAATACAAAAGGTGCGGCCATCCCAATTAGACCTCCACAAAACATATGCAATATTTTTCTATTGTAATAAATCGCAACATTTTCTTTCATATTTTGGGACATCATGAATTCATAAATCCATTTAGTCCCAAATACAACAAAAGCTCCATAGATAACTAGCAAAACCGTCCATGTCAGCTGGTCCATTATCTTACAGTCGAGCTTCTTCTACTTAAGAGAATTCCTAAAAAGAGTAGATTATTACCATTCCATGCGACCATTTCATCTTGCCTTTCCCGTAGACAATCTTGACAAAACGCGTGAATTTTACACCAATGTTTTAGGGTGCAGAGAAGGCCGAAGTTCAGACAGGTGGATTGATTTTGATTTGTATGGCCACCAAGTTGTTGCGCATTTGGTTGACAGTCTTGAAAAAATACAGACAAATCCAGTTGATGGAGATGATGTTCCGGCCAGCCATTTTGGAGTAATTCTGGAGATGGAGAATTGGAAGTCTCTGTCGAAACGTTTGAAAGATTCCGGTACTAACTTCATTATTGAACCACATATCCGTTTCAAAGGCAAACCAGGAGAACAAGCTACAATGTTCTTCTTAGATCCTTGTGGTAATGCCCTAGAATTCAAAGCTTTTCAAAATGATGATATGATTTTTGCTAAAGATTGATTATCCACTTTCGTATTTCCAAGTAATAGAATCACCTTCAATCAGTATAAGATCTACAGCTCCTAGAAGGGCATATTCACCATTGTAATAAAGAGCCCAATAATAGTCTCCTTCTGCGTCAATACCATCTATGGAATTAATGTATGCACCAAACTGATCATTCCATGTAACGCCAACTTCAAAGTTGCTTTTTCCAGCTTTCAAAGTTGCAGCATAAGCTGACGTGTCATTTGTAACGGTCACATTGTAAGTCGTTGCATTGGTATTCTTTGTTGCATTTTCCTCAACACCATTATAGTCAATTGTTACGCTTACATTTGCTATCAAAACCTCAGGTTGCTGATAGACAATTCTGTCGATGTACTCCTTAGTAGTTTCTTCTTGCATGTAGTTGTATCCTCCCCATGCAACTAGGTTGACCAACACTAAAGCCACAACAATTTGTACAGTATTTTCGTTCATTTGTAGTTCATTTGTAATAGAGTATATTATTGTTTTCTCAAACTAAATAATATAATCATAATATAATCGTAATCTATTTATAATATATTTTATTCAATGATTTATGTCAAGACGTTCAAGATATGCTCTGAGCAAAGTATCAGCAGATCTTCCAGCCTCATTAGTACAACAGTTAGACGGCTGGAAAGCGTCAATTGAAGGAATTAATAGGTCACAATTGATTTCAGACTTACTTACCTGGTCTCTACAGGAAGGTGCCATTGATGCATTATATCCGGAATGTGAACACAATCACATGCACGGAAAAGACGTAGATTGTGATTGTAAATTAGGATGCTGCTGATGGATCCACAGACTTTGATTTTTGTCTTTGCAGCCATAATGTTCTTCTCGGTTGCAGCTTTTGGTTATCTTCCTCTCAGTTTAGATTTGTCGTCTAAAAGATTAACTCAGATTACAGCAATAGGGGCAGGAGTCTTGATTGCATCGGCATTTCTTGTGGTAATTCCAGAAGCACTGGAAATTTTTGAAGGGCATGAACATGATGAACATGCAGATGAGGAAGAAGAACATGCAGACGAGGAGGGAATCGAGTCATCCACAATTGGTCTGACAATTTTGTTGGGGTTTGTTCTGATGCTTCTATTGGAAGTTCTAGGCTTGCCACATGCAGTACATCATGAAGAGGACAAAGATCTTCTAGGTCTCTCAGCTACTATCGGTTTAGTTGCTCATGCAGCTGCAGACGGCCTTGCGGTCGGAGCTTCAGTTTCTAGCAGCACAGAGACGGGTTTGATAGTTTTCGTTGCAATCATGCTTCACAAAGGCCCTACAGCGTTCGGTCTATCTTCCTTCTTGAAACACATAAATGTAGCCGCTTCCAAATCAAAAATGTATCTGATCTTGTTTGCCCTATCTTCTCCAATCGTAGCCATTTTGAGTTTCTTTGTCCTAAAGGATACTTCTCTCGCTACCGACGATAATATAGGACTTGCCATGCTATTTTCAGCAGGCACATTCATTTATGTTGCAACAGTAGATGTACTCCCTGAAGTTCATAGCCACGATCATAATCATGACGCTCCAGTTTGGTTCGTCATAATAGGTATGGTTATAGTCTATTTGACAACCTTGATTAGCCATAGCCACTAAAATAAATCCTGCCGGTTGCTTTATATTGACGATTCTTCGCTTGTAGAGCATGGAAGGATATTGCGTAAAGTGCAAAGCCAAGAGAGAGATAGGTAACGGAAGCG
>CAZMPT010000100.1:0-3658 GCA_964568285.1 uncultured archaeon
GATATGGTAACAAAAGGGAAGAAAGGCCTAAACGTAAGCACGGAAATATACCCTTGTAATGGTTTTTTGTCAAGGATGTGGGACAGAAGCAAATGATGAGGCTAAATTTTGCTCTAAGTGTGGAGACTCCCTTGATAACAAAATAAGTGATAATGTAATCAATAAAAGTGAAATAAACTCAACCTCGGATTCGGGATTAAATATTGGTGATAGTGTCATAAATCGCAGTACGATAACAAGTATTGGAAAAGTTGTATTAGAAAAAGATAAAATAGATGCAAATATAGCAAAAGAAAGGGCAAGAAAATTAGCTAGTAAAGGAAAAATCTCGAAGCTTTTCGAAGAGATTGAAAAAGCAAGTGAGATAGAAGATGACGATGAAATGTTATTCCTGAGAAACCTTGCATATCTTTCTCGAAAAGATTTAAGAACATTAAATTTTGATGAAGGATTTAAGGCCGAAGAATATTTGCTTGAACTCTTTGAAACTTCCGAAAAACATCAAGAAAATCTAATTCTGTTTATACTGTTTAGAAATAATCATTACACAGCAAAAGGAATGAATCAACCTACAGAGCCAGATACTGGAGACTTTTATGATTTATTAGAAACGAATGAAATGCCTTCAGTTATAAAAAAGAATATTAGATGTTCTGAAGAAAGTTTGGAAAACTTAAATTCTTATTTTTAAAAACAAATATAATATATATTACAATGCCTTAGCCATCGTATGCCGTTCTGTGAAGAAAGAAAACCATGACAAGTGATGATTCCATATGGCAAAAGCCAAAAAAGAAGAACGAGGCTGTTGAAGAAGAAACTGTTGCAGACGAGACTGTTGAAGAAGAAACTGCTGCAGAAGAGCCTGTTGAGGAAGAAACTGTTGCAGACGAGACTGTTGAAGAAGAAATTCACATGGCTGAAGAAATTCACATGGCTGAAGAAATTCAAATGGGTGAAACAAATTGGGAAAAGGAAACTAAATATCTGAAAGCGTTCTTCACTTCCCCTCTCAAGAAAAACTTAATTTATTATCAAATGAAAGCGAATGAAGATAAATCTTATATTGAATCACAAAGAAATGCAGCTATAGCTTTCCTAATTGTAGGACTCTTCTGCTTAATTGTCCCACCTATTGGATTGGTAACAATCCTGATTTCGGGGATTTTTGTATATTATTATAACAACAAATTAAAGATTTTGAAGAAGAAGATCCGTAACATAAATCGTGCACAAAAAAAATGGCATGGGATGACTCCTGAACCATTGTTTTCGAGATTAAATGCGATAGAAAAAGTAGTAGCTGAATCTTCTTATCAAAATCTTGGGCTCGTAAAGGATGCAAAACCAAATGAAGGTGGAGTAATACGGTCACCTGCCTATTGCTACGGGCCTCATTTTTCATTTGATGATTTCACTAGAATAGACAAAACTGGGTATGGAAAAGGAGCTGGCTATACAAAATATTGTAGCCTTTATGGAAATGATGGATGGTATACACGAACTTATGATATGATGGTTGTGCACTTTACTACTAGCCAGTTATTAGTTTACAAATGTATTTTTGACTGTCTTGACATGACCAAGACTATGGAAGAATCATACGAATGGAACTACAAGCATGTAGTCGGAATGAATATTATGGGAGACGAAGGAGAGAAAGATGTCGGTAGCGGATTCTCTTTAACTGGAACTAAGTATCTGACTATAAGTGCTGCAAGTGGTGATAAAATTAAAATTGTGCTTGGAGCTGGAACAAAACAACTTGATAAACGTAGTGGAAAGGGGAAAACTACGGTGGCTAATCTTGGAGGATCGGAAAGAATTTTTAACGTAGCGAATTCTGCTATGAATAACATTAGGCAGGCCATAAGGGAAAAAGCAAATTAGAAAGACTATTGTCGAATTATCTATTAATCTACCTATGCAAATTGGCTAGCTATGGCTAAAGCACTGGAAGTGGGTGAAAAAGCTCCGAATTTCTCAATACCTAATCAAAATGGCAAAACAATTGGATTAGATGACTTGATTGGCGAATGGTCTGTAATTTACTTCTATCCAAGAGATGATACACCCGGGTGTACGGTAGAAGCTAAAGAATTCACCGAACTAATCAATAAATTCAAAGAAAATGGAGCTTCGATATATGGGGTGAGTCCAGACAATGAGGCTAAACATTGCAAATTTATTGATAAACACGATTTGAAGATTGAACTTCTAGCTGACACTGAAAAGACGATGCTTGATGACTACGGAGTTTGGCAAGAAAAATCAATGTATGGAAAAACTTACATGGGAGTTGTAAGAACCACATACTTGATAGACTCTGAAGGAAGCGTAGCTGAAGCTTGGACCAAAGTAAGGGCCAGAGGGCACGCAGAAATTGTTCTGGAAAGACTTAAGGAAATTAAGGGATAAAATCCTTACATCATTCCGCCCATACCACCCATTCCGCCCATATCTGGCATAGGTGGCATAGCGCCTGCATTTTCTTCTGGTATATCTGAAACAAGGGTTTCTGTGGTAAGTACCAAACCTGCAATGGATCCTGCTGCTTGGATAGCGTTTCTAGTTACTTTAACTGGATCAACCACTCCTGCTTTCATTAGATCCTCATAAGTGTTAGTTCTTGCATTAAAACCAAAGTTTCCTTTCCCTTCTTTGATTTTCGAAACCACAACAGAACCGTCTTCGCCAGCATTATCTGCTATTTGACGTGCCGGAATTGCAAGTGCATCCCTAACAATCTTAACGCCCACTGATTCCTCATCTGATAATTTTCCTGCAAGTTTATCCAAAGATTCAGAAGCTCGGAGTAATGCCACCCCTCCACCAGTAACGACGCCTTCAGCCATAGCTGCACGGGTCGCATTCAAAGCGTCATCCACACGGGCTTTCTTCTCCTTCATTTCAGTTTCAGTGGCTGCTCCAATCTCAAGTACTGCAACACCACCACTCAAACGTCCTACACGTTTGTCTAACTTCTCCTTGTCCCACTTACTTGTAGCAACATTAGACTGACTTCTGAGGATTTCTACTCTATCTTTGATAGATTTCTTTGAACCTGCGCCAGAAATAACTGTAGTCTTGTTTTTACCTATGATAACTTTCTCAGCAGTTCCAAGATGGGCCTCAGTAATGTCCTTCAGTTCTGAACCTTGATCCTTGACAAGAACTGTACCACCCGTTAGTATTGCTATGTCCTCTAATTGTTCGCCTTGTTCATCTCCAAAACCAGGAGCTTTGACTGCGCAGGCCTTCACAACCTTAGAAGCCACATTCAAGACAAGTGTTGCTAGAGCTTCACCTTCAACATCCTTAGCGATAATCAATAGTGGTGATTTACTCTGTTTTACTGCAACTTCCAGTGCTGGAATCAAATCCTGAGCTGCAGAAACGGTGTGATCCGTCAGCAATATTTTTGGATTCTCCAAAACAGCCTCGCGCTTTTCACGATCTGTAATCATGTATGGAGAAACATAGCCTTTGTCAAACTCCATTCCTTCCACAACCTTGAGACTGGTTTCCATAGACTTAGCTTCCTCGACTGTTATGATTCCATCATGTCCAACTTTATCAACCGCATCAGCAATAAGTTTACCAATCTCAGGATCATTATTTGCCGATATAGAAGCAACTTGTTCTATAACTTCACTAG
>CAZMPT010000101.1:0-3654 GCA_964568285.1 uncultured archaeon
CTTAGAAGAGAAGTTAAGGATAAGGTAACATCACAAATTAGTTGGCAGTCGAATGCACGTTTAAGCAGATATGTTCTGGTTGAATTGACTAGGCATGCAGATCACCATCTTTTTGCAAATAGACCATATCAACTATTGCGCTCCTATGATGATGCACCAAACTTGCCGAGTGGTTACTTTGCTTGTTTCTATCTGGCCCAGATTCCTATGGTTTGGAAGAGTGTGATGTCAAAGCGTCTACCAGTTCAAACTAATAGTTAATTTATATCGGCCACTAATATCCTCTATGGGCAAGTCCGTAACTCTGGCGAACATTAACAAGTATCGCAAAGCTTTCGACTCTAGTTCTTCCGCAAAGTTGGCAATGAATGCAGCTACCAGATCAGATGTGAGAAAACTTGCAATGAATTGGGATGCATTCAGGAGTATAGATCATACATTTTCTAATAAGGTCACAGGTGAGTTGAAGGCTACAAGTCAGAATAGAAGCGGTAGATGTTGGGGTTTCGCAGGTCTTAATTTGTTAAGAATTTATTTAGGACGCAAGTACAAATTAAAGAATTTTGAATTCTCCCAGAATTATTTCATGTTCTATGATAAGTTGGAAAAGGCCAATTATTTTTTGGAGAATATTATCGAAACTGCAGATCAAGATTCGGGTAGCCGTCTGATAATGCATTTACTTTCATCACCAGTACAGGATGGTGGACAATGGGATATGTTCGTAAATCTTCTGAAGAAGTATGGTACAGTTCCAAAGAAAGTAATGGCTGAGAGCCACCAAAGTAGCAATTCAGCGCAAATGAACAAGCTGGTGACTAGAAAATTAAGGGAGTTTGCTAAAGATCTTCGGGCGGCTCACTCCAAGGGTAAATCAGCTACAGAATTAAGGCGAATGAAGGATGATATGCTCTCAACGATTTATCAGATGCTATGTATCAGTCTTGGGACACCACCTAAGAAATTCGACTGGTCAATCAGAGACAAAAAGAATAAATTCCAAAGATTTACAGATCTTACACCAAAGAAATTTTATCAGGACCATGTGGGTATAGATTTAGATGATTTTGTCTGTCTCATAAATGATCCAAGAGATTTTGCTGAATACAATAAGACATACACAGTTGAATATCTTGGAAATGTACATGGTGGTAACATTATTCGTTATCTGAATCTCGAGACTGATGAACTAAGGAAATATACTATAAAATCAATTAAAGCAAATGATCCAGTGTGGTTTGGGTGCGATGTCGGGAAATTCTTCACTAGGCAATTCGGAGTAATGGATATTGATCTTTTCGAATTCGATAGGTTTTATGGTACTGATTTTAGTATGAACAAAGCCCAACGTTTGGAATATGGTGATAGTGTAATGACACATGCCATGTTGTTTACAGGTGTTGATCTTAAAGATGGAAAACCAACAAAGTGGAGAGTAGAGAACAGTTGGGGAGCTGACCATGGCGAGAAAGGCTATGATATTATGTCAGATTCTTGGTTTGACGAGTTTATGTATGAAGTAGTCATAGAAAAGAAACACATTACCAAAAAGCTGGCAGAATTGTATTCAAAAGAGCCTATCAAACTTCCTCCATGGGATCCTATGGGTTCTTTGGCGCACTAGTTTCTGTAAAAGATATTTTTATAGCCTATCACATATCGACTTCAGATTAGTTATGAGCTACGTCAAAGAAGCTTTCGAATTGGTCAAACAAAGAGATCCCGATCAACCTGAGTTCCATCAAGCTGTATGGGAGGTTTTGGAGACCTTGGAACCTGTTTTTGAAATACATCAGGAATACAAGGATGCACGTATTCTGGAAAGGTTGACAGAACCTGAAAGGATAGTCACCTTCCGTGTTCCCTGGGTAGATGACAAGGGTCGAGTACAGGTTAACAGAGGGATGCGTGTTCAATTCAACAGTGCTATTGGACCTTACAAGGGAGGTTTGAGATTTCACCCTAGTGTAAATCTCGGAATAATCAAATTTTTAGGTTTTGAGCAGATTTTCAAGAATGCACTTACAACTAGACCGATTGGTGGTGGAAAAGGAGGCAGTGATTTCAATCCTAAAGGTAAATCAGATATGGAAGTTATGCGCTTTTGTCAGTCTTTTATGACTGAGCTCTTCCGTCACATTGGTGCAAATGTTGATGTTCCAGCTGGAGATATTGGTGTTGGAGGTAGAGAGATAGGTTTCTTATTTGGTCAATACAAAAGATTGTCCCGTAAGTGGGAAGGCGTTCTGACCGGTAAGGGATATGGATGGGGTGGTTCTTTGATTAGACCTGAAGCAACAGGTTACGGTCAAGTCTATTTCCTTAGAGAAATGTTAGCTTCTAAGGGGCAGACCATGGAAGGCAAAGTTTGCACTGTTTCAGGTAGCGGTAACGTTGCACAATATTGTACTCAAAAGGCAATCAGTTATGGAGCCAAAGTCGTGACTATGTCTGATTCAAGTGGATACATTTTCGATAAAGACGGCATTAATGATGAGAAACTAGACTGGGTTATGGATTTGAAGAATAATCAAAGAGGCCGCATCAAGGAGTATGCAGCAAAATTCCCTGGTTCCAAGTATCATGAAGGCAAGAGACCTTGGGGTGAGAAATGTGATATTGCATTACCATGTGCTACACAGAATGAATTAGAAGAGACTGGAGCCAAAAGTCTGGTCAAGAATGGTTGTATGGCCATATCTGAAGGTGCTAATATGCCTACTTCACCCGAAGCTTTAGAGATACTTCTGGAGGCAGGAGTTATGTTCGGTCCAGCCAAAGCGGCCAACGCTGGAGGAGTAGCAACATCAGCTTTAGAGATGTCACAGAATGCAGCTTTTGAGGAATGGACTAGAGAACAGGTTGATGACAAGCTTGACCAGATTATGACTGGTATTCACAAGCAATGTTCAGATGCTGCTGCTGAATTCGGGGATGAGGGCAATCTGATAATGGGTGCTAACATTGCAGGTTTCCTTAAAGTCGCCAACGCCATGATTGATCAGGGCGTAGTGTGAAGCAAAAGGCTACACTAGCTCTCTTTGTAGTCACAATAATCTGGGGTTGGACTTTTGTCTGGCTAAAGAATGCTCTTGATGCTTCTGCAGAATATACTACAGGAGATCAGACTAACATTGTTGCCACATTATTTGTAACTCTAAGATTTGGTCTGGCAGCTATTTTGTTTCTAGTAGTTTTCCCTTCTGTTAAGGAAGAATCTCAAGGTTTTCAGGTCTGGTTTGATGGAATGATACTTGCACTCTTGATGCTTGGTGGTTTCGTTTTTCAAATGATTGGGTTAGAAGGAATCTCTCCAGCCGTTTCTGCATTTCTCACCAGTTTGTATGTTCTTTTCACAGCCCTCATTCTAGCTTGGCATGCTGGTAAATTACAAAGCCGTACACTAATTCTTGGAGTAGTTCTTGCAACTTTTGGAGCCGGATATATTCAGGGTCCACCTGAGCTTCATTATGATATATCAGAATGGTTGACCATTCTTTGTGCTTTGATGTTTGCAGGTCATATAATTGCTACTGACGTGGTGACAAAACGCGTGTCACCTTTAGGAGTCACTTTCACATCTATTTCGCTTTCTACGTTGTTATGTATTCTCCTTTTCAATATTTTCCTAGTATTTGATATTGGAAACGTTGA
>CAZMPT010000102.1:0-3617 GCA_964568285.1 uncultured archaeon
TTTGAAGAGGCTCTCCCGTGGGAATCTAAGTCTGGCTGGGCCAATGAGTCCGCTGAGACAAAAGCATGGCGTGAAGGAACTGGTTAGTCAGTAAACCAAAGGTTATAAGAATCCCCAGAATGAGGAATCATAATGGATTGTATAGTTGTTGGAATAACTGGTGCTTCAGGTATTCCTTATGGCATTCGCCTGCTTGAGGTTCTGAAGGAATTTGATGTAGAAGTACATCTTACTTGTAGTCCATCAGCAGCACTTGTGAATAAGCATGAAGGTGATGGGAGGAGTTGGGAAAAAGTTCTAGATTTAGCAGATGTTATTCATGATAACGAGAATCTTGCAGCAAGTATAGCTTCAGGTTCCTTCAAGGCAAAGGCAATGGCTATTGTTCCATGCTCAGGTACGACATTGGGTAAGTTAGCAGCAGGAATATCTGATAATCTTGTTACTCGAGCTGCGCTTGTGATGCTCAAGGAACGTCGTCAATTGATATTAGTTCCTAGAGAAACACCAGTGAGTACGATATACATAGAAAATATGCTAAAATTATCTAATGCAGGCGCCATTGTTGTCCCTGCCTCACCGCCTTTCTACAATAAACCTAAAACATTGGAGGACAATATTGATTTTATTGTGGGCCGTGTCTTAGATTTACTTGGATATGATTCAGACATTTTTTCACGCTGGGAGGGCAGTGAATGATAGATCTTAGTGGAAAAAGGGCACTAGTCTGTGGAGGTACAAAAGGAATTGGAGAAGCGGCAGCGGTCGCCCTTGAAGAATGTGGTGCAAACACGGTGATTTTATCTAGAAACGCATCTGGAAGTGATTCAATCACATGTGATTTAGAAGATATCGATTTATTAACTACAAGCATAAAAGGAGAAATTGATGCAAATGGTTTATTTCAGATACTTATAAACAATTCTGGTGGCCCTCCTTCTGGAGCTATAATCGATGCAAGCCCCAATGATTTTGAGAAAGCTTTTCGAAGGCATGTTTTGGCCTCTCAAACATTAGTACAATTACTTCTTCCAGGAATGATAGAATCTGATTATGGAAGAATAATTAATATCATTTCTACATCTGTAAAAGAACCGATTGTTGGTCTTGGAGTTAGTAATACTATAAGGGGTGCTATGGCTTCTTGGTCAAAATCATACTCCAATGAATTACCACCCAATATTACCATTAACAATATTCTTCCTGGTTTCACGAATACTGAGCGTCTTGGAGAGTTAAAGCAGACTCTTTCAGAGCAGAAAGGCATAAGTCCCGACGATGTTGAAAGAGCTTGGTTAAGCACGGTTCCAGAAGGACGTTTAGCAGACCCATCTGAACTGGGTAAGGTAGTAGCCTTCCTAGCTTCGCCAGCTGCTAGTTTTGTCAGAGGCGTTAGTCTTCCAGTAGATGGTGGAAGAACAGGTTCTATCTAATGGATTTTGACATATTTCTATCGATTGCTCAGACACCAGTAGAAGGTCAAACTCCAGATGAAGATACCATGTTTTTCAATTTTTTTGATCAATTGCAAGCTGCAGATAGTCTTGGATTTGGAACTGCTTGGGTAGCTCAGGCACATTTGTCTACGGAAGTTCAAAAAATGAACAAGAATCCTGTTGTTCCACATTGGGAGGGTGAAGTGGGATTGTGTACGGATTTTTTCCAATTAGCTCATTTGATGTTTGCCAGAACTGAAAAAATCCATGTTGGTTCTGCAGTAATGAGCCTTTTAACACATGGAGGGCCAGTAGGAATTGCGGAGAGAATAGGTGCTTTTTTGGCACTTCATGGAATGAATAAAGATGAAAAAAGAAAACTACGTATTGGTTTTGCAGCAGGTCGTTTTGAATTCATGGCCCGACCTTATGGCATAGTTCCAAGAGATATTGTTGAAGAGGCTGCATGGCCGGCTTTGAGAGGACAGATTTTTGCCGAAGCATGTGAGATATTTCTGCGTTTATTGAATGGTGAGATAATAAACAGTGGAATGATAAGAAAGACAATTCTTACACGTTTGAATTTCCGAAGTGATGAAGATTGGAACAGAGTGCAAAAGGCAATAGTTGAACGAGATTCTATTTCTGAAGCACCAGATAGTATAGCTATATCTAATAGATATATTTTTGAAGATGTTAAGAACATTCCACAGGAATGGAATAGAGATTTATTAGATTTGATTCTCGGTTCCCACGATTCCGAGCTTCAGAAAGAAATAAACAGAATTCGGCCAGTCAAAGTATTTAATCTTTCAATTACACCTTCTGAATTAATAGAAGCAACTCATGAAAGAATGAAAGAACATTATCATTCAGATGGGGGCCCTTGGGTGAGAAATTACATGCCCAGAACTCTAATGGTTTTTGTTAATGATGAGCCCAATTTATCAGATTCTGAAAGAACAAAAGCAGCCAAAGAAGAAGCTGAAAAGTCATTGAGTTCTTATTGGGGTGCTTTGGAAGGAACAATTGATCCTATGAAAGTTGCTGAAGCAACAGAAAATTCCGTAGTTGGCAATGTAGATGATGTTGCACAACAGATTGTAGAAAGGTTCCATCCTGATGATTGTATCATGGCTTGGTTTGACTTTTTCAATCATGACAGCCCACGAGTAATACGCAATATGGAAGCCTTCATGAATAGGGTCGTGCCTCGTGTTGAAGAGTTGAATAAATGAGCCATCCAACAGAGTCTAGTCAATTGTATCCTAGCAGTCCTTTAGGCGATACTGAGGGAGATATCCCTACAGGTAGAGATGTTGAGTGGGAGCCTTTAGTAGACTATCGTAGAAATGGAGTTAGTGAAACGACTATCCACGGAGCTGTAGCTTGGTACAGCGGAGACAAGAAGATTCATAGTTTTGGTGGAAATGTTTTGTGCTATGGGCGCTCAATGATGAAACCGATAATGCTCAAAGTTTTTGCCAAAGAATTAGAGAATCTTAACTGGGATCAAAAGGCCATTTCAGTAGCTAGTCACAATGGCACTTCAGAACATGTTAAGGCAGCTCAGTCTTTGTTGCCTAATTCTGATTGGGGTTTGATGCAAACACCTCTTGATTTACCGTTAGTACAGTTTGGGAGACAAGTCAGAAGAGCAAGGCGCTGGTATTCTAATTCTTCAGGCCAGCATGCAGCAATACTTCTTGGTTGTCGTCGCAAAGGATGGAATAGAGCAGGCTATACTTTGCCAAATCATCCTTTCTTTTTTGCATTTCTCGAACAAGTACGCCATTACCTCGGTGAGGATTGGAATCCACAACGAATTGCTCGTGATGGTGACGGTTTCCCAACGTTGTCAAATACAGTCAATGAACTAGCAGCTTGTTACTCAGGATTGGCCAAAGAGAAAGATGATAATTGGATATGGGAAGCTATGATTAGGAATCCCGATTTGGTAGGCGGCTTTAATCGTTTAGATACCACCATAATCAAAACGTGTAATGGCAAAGTTATAGCTAAGGAAGGAGCAGACGGTCTTTTAGGTCTTGCAATTGTTCATAAAGATTATCCTGAAGGTCTAGGCGTTGTTGTCAAAGTTGCACATGGGTGGAATCCTCAGGCAACATGGTACATTGCTAGAGGTATTCTAGGTGTTTTAGGAATGGAACTTAGAAATCC
>CAZMPT010000103.1:0-3603 GCA_964568285.1 uncultured archaeon
GTTCGCATCAAGACAGTAGTCATATTGTATGATTAAGAGAGGTCACAAAAAGCTTTGACCCTATCTTTTAACATCACCTCTTTTTGAGAACATTGTGGAAGACCCCGTAAATACTGCTGAATTTTGGGAAGCTTGTTATGAAACGGAAATGGACAGTTGGGACATAGGAGGCCCTACACCCATCTTTGAGAGATTGTCCAAGCATCTTCCTAGAGGAAACATTTGTGTTATTGGATGTGGTAGAGGCTACGATGTTGTGACATTTGCTAAGGCTGGGTTTGAGGTAACTGCCATCGATTTTGCACGTTCTGCAGTTCTAGCTACCAGGGAGAATGCAAGAAAAGCTGAGGTAGATGTAACAGTTTTACGTGAAGACCTGTTTAATTTGCCTGAAACCTTATACAGTAAATTTGATTACATTCTTGAATACACCTGTTTTTGTGCTATTAATCCAGTGCGTAGATTCGAGTATGATAGAGTTGTTTGGCAGTTGTTAAAGCCAGATGGGAAATTATTGGGATTATTCTTTCCCTTGGACAAGGATGTTAGTGAAGGCGGACCACCCTGGGGAGTCAATATTTCTGAACTTCACAAATTGTTTAGCCTGCACTGGGCTTTGGAATCGGAAGAAATGCCCAAAGAATCTATAGAACCTAGAGTTGACCGTGAAGTTCTAATGATTTGGAAAAAGAAATAAGATATTTATTTTCTACGTTTTGAGAGGATAATTGCAATCGTAGATACAGCAATAATAGAGGTAGTTAGTGAAACCTGATTGAGTTCTTTTATTTTTTCAACTAAATCCTTATTTTCAGTTTCATTTGTCATATTATTGTTTGGTTTCAATTCATTGTTTGGGGGTGAAGTGTCATAATCTAAGGAACGCACAATCCAGAATTCATCTGATATCTTTCCATCAGAGTTACGGACAAATTCATAATGCAATGTCCCGCTTTTCGTCACTTCAAATCTAGTATATCCATATGATAGTTCTCTATATGCAGACCACTCAGGTTGTGGTTCTTCTAGACCATCATAAACCGAACGTCCCGCCATTCCTGCTACTATGTGTATAGTTGCTCCAGGTAGATAGTATGGATCCTCATAATTTCCAGTATTATTGGCATAAACTTCTTCTTCAAAGACTGGATGCGTTCTTTCATAGTGGTGGTCGTGTCCCCAGATTGCTAAGTCTACATTATAATCAAAAAGTAGACTTTCCATAGCCTCTCTGAATTCTATTTCACTTCCATGACCATCGCCGTCACCGTTTGAGCTATACATTGGTCTGTGTGCAAAGACAATTATCCAAGGTACATCTTCTCTATTTTCGTTTGCACTTTCTAAGTCGTTCTCAAACCAAGTGTACTGCGAACTTCCCGGATCATAATTGTGTTCAGAGGATATAGAAACAAAATGAATATATTCAAAATCAAAACTATACCAGAAACTATTACTTCCAGTAGTGTAGAATCTGCTTTCATAAGCGTCAAATCCATAGGGCTCAGCATCTTCTTCATGATTTCCAGGAGCATACATATGAGGTGATTTTGATGCAACTTTTTCTATTTGATTCTGATATTCGTCCCAGACACTCTGATCTCCAACTCCATTTCCAGAGCCAGCTCCGTTTGCGTAGGATATATCACCTGCATGTATTACCAAATCAAAATCAATTTGCATCATATTACTAGTTGTCTCTTGGGCATTGCTTGAAGTTCCGTGGTCTGCTATTGCACCAATAAGAACACTTTCAGGTTCGTCCTCTAACGTCTTGAATGAAAAGACATCGCTCCATTCTCCACTTCCTCCTACACGATAGTAATAGGTGGTGTTTGGTTTAAGTCCAGACAAAATAGTGGTATGCGTACATGTGGTCCATAGATACATGTCATCGTCACCAGTCTCTGAGAAATTCAAACTGTTAGAATCTGTACCATATTCAACAATATTATCTGAATTACAGAAAGCAGTGGTATCTTCCTGAGTACCCCATTGAACAACCACTTCGTCACTGCTTCCGGTAGCTGCTAAATGCACTTGCTCTGGTTCAGCTGCATCGGCATTAGCTGAAAGCATAATGAGAATGAATCCAGTTAAAATTACTACAATATACCTTTGATTAAGCACAACTTCACAATTCCAAGTTCCTTTTATTATTATGTTACAATAAAATCCTTGGTTCTTCTTTTACTGTATTGAGAACTAAAGAGGTACTAGTTCTTTCTATGTTTTTTTGAGATAGTGTCGTTTTGATGAAACCGTCCATCTCTTCTCTGTCTTTGAAACGGGCTAAAACAAGAGAATCCCATTCTCCAGTTACGTCATAGACGCCAAAAACTCTGTGGTGTTTGGCTATAGTGGCTTGTAAGTCCATAATCTTGCCTTTTGTTATTCTTAGATTTATTATTGCAGTTAGAGTGAAACCTATTTTTTCAGGATCTATATCTGCAAAATAGCCTTTTATTATTTTTTCCTTTTCTAAATTTTTGATATGGCTGTTTACAGTGCCTAGCGCCACCCCTGTGAACGCTGCAAGTTCTCTTTGCGAAGCCCTACCATTTTTGTTAAGACAGCGCAAAAGTTCAGAATCTTTGTCACTTAGAGACATTATTTGAACATTTGTTCATGCTATATATAAATTACTATGTATTAAATCAATTATTTTCTTAAAATTAATCTTTAAAATCAAAAATAGCGTTTTTTTTATATAGTATGTTTCAATGGAAAGTCGATTATTATGGTGAAGGCATCAAAGTTAGAATATATTTGGTTAGACGGTTTCGAGCCAACACAGTCTCTAAGGAGCAAAACTCTAATTCGGAAGAAATTCTCAGGAAAGTTGAAGGATTGTCCAGTATGGTCTTTCGATGGAAGTTCTACTAGACAAGCAGAGGGTAATGATTCAGATTGTATACTCAAACCGGTGGCAATCTTTCCAGACCCTGACAGGAAAGATGCTTTTCTGGTTATGAATGAGGTCTACAATGCAGATGGTACACCTCATGCTACAAATGCAAGATCCACAATTGATGATGATGACAATGACTTCTGGTTTGGATTTGAACAAGAATATTTCTTGTGGGATCCAGATACGAATCTTCCTTTAGGTTTTCCACGAGATCAAACTCCTCAAGGCCAATTCTACTGTTCAGTCGGAGCAAAGAATACTTTTGGTAGAGAAGTAATTGAGACTCATCTAGATCAATGCCTTGATGCTGGGCTCAATGTCGAAGGCATTAATGCTGAGGTAGCTGCAGGACAGTGGGAATATCAGATATTTTCAAAAGGAGCTAAGAATGCCGGTGATGAAATTTGGGTTTCTAGATATCTCGCAGAAAGGAATGCTGAAAAATATGGTCTTGCGATAGAATGGCATCCAAAACCATTGGGTGCAACAGATTGGAATGGCTCTGGGATGCATGCAAATTTTTCAGATACCACTCTAAGGACTTGTGGAGATGAAAAAACTTTCAATAAGGTTTGTGAAGCCTTTGGAAAGAATATAAAGAAACATATGGACGTATACGGTGCTCATAATGAGCAAAGATTAACAGGACTTCATGAAACTCAGTCAATCCATGAATTTTCCTATGGAGTCTC
>CAZMPT010000104.1:0-3551 GCA_964568285.1 uncultured archaeon
TGCATCAGCATCAACAGGCGCCATCTATCTACAATAGAAGGAGGCGATTTATACAAGTTGGTGGTGTCAACAAACTATTTTAGGTAGCGCAAGCATCGTATGATAATGAAGTCAAGTATTTGTCTAGTAGTTATGCTTCTGAGTCTTTCATTTATGGGATGTCTCGAACCCGAGGATAAACGTAAGACTATAGAAGAATCAGACTTAGAAGTGACTAGGTTAGTCGTATCTGAGGAAGAATTATCTCAATTTCCATATTCATTAGAGCCAATACGTAATTTTTCAGTGGTTAATCCTGAATCAATGGAAATCTATACCGATCGTAAGTGGGTCGTTTATGGTACAGAGGATATTGGTGGGAGTAGTGAACACAACTACGGCGGTAACTGTTGCGAACACTATCTCGCAACTGATCAGGATGGGACTATCTACAATTTTGGTGGTGAATGGCCATGGTGGAGTAACGATCGTGGTATAACTTGGGAAGAATTTAAACCTCCCGTATCATCTGTCCCAAATTCAGGTGAAATCTGTGTTCAAGGACCAGTTTTAACGCTTGATCCAGGTTTAGGAGAAGGTTCTATTATTCAAGCTCCCGATGGAACTATAATTGCAATGGGTTGGTTTCCCTATCCTGGGCAGGATGATCCAACCGGCGATCAATTTTATGCGTTCGTAGGTAAGAAAGATGATGCTGGAGGCATAGATTGGTCTTGGTGCGAAAACGATATGAAAGAAGGTTTCTACGATCGCTCTTGGCAGATACCTGTAATAGGTCCTATCAACCCTCCAGCGTATTTCCAAACTCCAAATTGTCAATCTAATTGTCCATGGGCTAGTATCGTTGTTTCTAATTTTTGGAGTTACAGTACACAAGGATATCAAATATCAGTTGACGGTCTAAATTATAAATATTTAGATATGCCAGATCACGGTGAATCGGGTCCTGCAGATATCGAATTCGTATTAGTTGATCCAGCTGTACCTCTTGGCCCTGAATGGGATTACATGACCCCTCATCGTGAAATCAGAGCCGTTCCAGTCCCTGAATCTCAGGGTGGTGGAGTACTATTTCCAAGATGGTTTAATGATGGAACTAATCTCTATCTAGATACAAATCTTGAATTCCACAGACATCTTCTTCCTGGTGGACTTACGTTCCCTTCAAAGTACGTCGCTGTAGATAGTTCAGGTGCAGTTCATAGCGTATCCTGTAATCTTGCCGATCCTAGTGATATAGGTTGTGACGGAAGTTTCTCTCTAACTCATTTTTTGAGTTTAGATGGTGGATTAACATGGACTAATTTCACACATCTTTGGCCCGCTGCTACAGCTGTCGGTAGCCAAGCCACATTTGAATGGGATATGCAAGCAGATGGAGTACTGGATTTACTCGTTCTAAGTATGAGAGTACAAACAGCCAAAAATAACAGTGCGGGTGGTGAAGGCGCTGATGTGGATTTGATATATCATATCAGAGGTTACCGTGACAATATGGAAGCAGATACCATAACCCAGATTGGTTTGGGCGATTTAGATGCAGTCTCAGGGGCCGGTAATGATGTTCGTTTTGATTTTTCATCATTAGCCATTCTACCTGATGGCGGCGTAGTAGTGGCCTATCATGACAGTACGGATCCAAACACCGATCCGATGTTTGCTATAGAATTAGAACTTCCTGAGGATTATTTCTATTTTATTCAGGATTGATTATAGAAAGTATTTCCTTAGCCCGATTTCTTAACGTTACTTCTGAGGTTCCAACCGCCTTAGCTATTTCCAATTGGCTTCTTCTGACTTTATTTCTTTTACATGCTATGTATAGAGCAGAACCTAGTAAAGCGGCTGGAGAAATACCTTGTCTATAGTCACTTTTTTCCACAGTGATAATAATCTTTTCAGCTTCTTTTTCGATTTCATCAGGTATTGCTAGCTTGTGGGAGAACCTAGGCAAAAAATTCGATGTGCTTGCTGCGTGTATTCTCAGTTTAAGTTTTCTTGTTATCAATTTATGCAATCTACTCAATTCATTTCTATTAATGTTTGTTTTCTCAGAGATTTCATCCAGAGTTCTTGGAACGTTTGCCATTCTACAAGCAGTATAAATTGCGGCAGCAGCCACTTTTATGCTCTTTCTACCTCTAACGATACCAGCTTTTGATGAGCTAGAAAATATTTCTAGTGCAGATTCTTTTATCGAATTAGTGACCCTAATCTCATTTGAGATTCTCTCTATTTCTTCTGATGCAAGAAGAATACTCTTACTTCCTAGATTTCCGGAACGTGTACCTTCCTGCCATTTCAGTACTGTTTTGGAAGCTAAAGTTTGGTTGTTCCCGAATTCTGGTTTATTTGATACATTATCCTCAGGATTGTATCTTGTCCATTGAGGTCCTGCATCAAAGATTAAGTCACAACTCTTACACGACATTATTCCATCACCTTCATCCTTTATGTTGCTACTATCACAGTCAGGACATTTGATGCTCATTTACTATAGACCTCTCTTCCTACAAGGCGAGTTATTCTAGTCCCTTTTTTGGCTGCAATTGCAATATATGGTTCCCTCACAGGACCGAATATATTTACAACTCTACCAATATGCTTGTTCTCAGAATCGAAAACTTTTGTGTTCTTTGAGACTTTGTCTTTAGTTATCACTATGGCCAGATTTCTGGAATCAAGGTGTGATACTTTACCAAGGCAATGCATGAATCGTTTCGTAAAAACTAGTATATAAAGTTTATGATTTATAGTATGTTTTCTAGAGTATTTCCTAGTTCGGAGGGATTTTCGGTGACATGGATTCCTGCATTCTTCATAGCTTTCATCTTTTCTTTTGCAGTACCTTTACCTCCAGATATAATCGCACCTGCATGTCCCATTCTTTTACCAGGAGGTGCAGTTCTTCCAGCTATAAATCCAACAATAGGTTTTGATACATATTCCTTGGCATATTGGGCAGCTTTTTCTTCGGCACTGCCTCCAATTTCACCAATCATTACAATTGACTTTGTATCTTTATCATTTTCAAATGCTTCTAGACAATCTACAAAATTGGTACCATTGACCGGATCGCCACCTATTCCTATACAAGTGGATTGTCCAAGCCCCTTCTCAGTTACTTGATTTACAGCTTCGTATGTCAAAGTACCAGAGCGAGATATTATTCCCACATCCCCTTTTCTGTGAATATGGCCAGGCATTATTCCAACTTTTGATTTGCCAGGAGTAATTACACCTGGACAGTTTGGACCAACAAGTCTGACGTCCTTACTATCAATATATTTCTTTACTTTTACCATATCGAGTGCAGGTATTCCCTCTGTTATTGCCACAATTAACTCAATTTGAGAGTCAGCTGCCTCCATTATTGCGTCGGCAGCGAATGCTGGAGGAACAAATATACAGGATACATTTGCTCCACTATCTGCAGCTTCATTTACGGTGTCCCATATGGGGAGATTTAAGGTCTCCTGCCCTCCTTTTCCTGGAGTTACACCCCCTATAACTTTGGTACCATAATCTAGCATTTGTTCAGTGTGGAATTG
>CAZMPT010000105.1:0-3491 GCA_964568285.1 uncultured archaeon
ATTCCAGTTTGATCATTAATTTCCTGAGAGGATACAATTGCAATTCCCATAGACACCACCAATAGGTTGTATTCTGGAGCCTTCCAGACTTCACCAATATAGAGAGTTTCGGAACCTTTGGTAATATTTATTCCAACTTCATCAGAGCCTAGTCTTTCCGACTTTGCAGTCCCATTATAGATAACATATTGCGTTTCGTAACCCTGTTTGTTGATTCTTTTACCATCTTCTACGTGTGCATCAAGATCAATTTCTTGCTCAAGGGACATTTCATAGAATTGCTTCTCCAGTTCATCTAGTGCATCTCTCTCGTCTAAGTCAATTGGGATCTTTATTGCAATAACAAACAACATTGCGGGGTAACCATCACTCTCACCTTCACTGTCTTCCCCATCATCTAGATATAGAAAAAATGATGTTGAGGCAAATCCCAATCCATATTCGTCATGCTGACTCATTGCACTTTTCCAGCCGTTTCCGGAATCGCCTTGAACAAAAGCTCCGGGAAGTTTAACACTGGCTGAATTATACAGAGGCATCAAAGCAAGGCATGGTAGAATTATCATAATGGCTACAATAGAACATGCTGTAGATCTTAGCGCCATTCTCTTCCAAGGTCTTGGTATTCCGGCTAATGCCCTTCCAGTTAGATAAATGGGAAGTCCTATGGCCATACTCAGTAGCAGAGGTTTCATATTTGCGCTTGCAACAGTTGATAATAATCCCAAAAATAATATTCCTGAACAAATTAGATATCCCGCATGTTTGACCCTTATATTTCTATCAAAAAGTTTGAATGACCATTTTGCATCTATAATTTCAACACCTAATTTTTCTAGCACGATGTTCCAAGCTTGTTTAATCCAGCCATCAATCGGTTCAACACCTTTTACTTCATTTGATTTCTTTCTATCGCGATGTATTACGAAGAAGCAAAAAGCCATGGCAACGAATAAGAAGGTCCAGAATCCAGTTTTTACTCCGAAAGAACCAATATAGTAGGACACAAAAGCGAAAATTGAAGCAATCCAAACTGCTTTAAGGGGTCTGGACTCGTTTTGTCCAATTAATTCTATATCTAGATTTGCATCCTCCCCATCTAAACTTTCAGCTTCTAGTATTATTTTTCCATCTTCTTTCTCACCAACTAGTGAATTGAGCCTTATTTCCGAAGCCATTTTGTCCAGTATCTCCGGTTCAGCTCGTATTTTCCATTTCTTTGTGGGAGTTCCAATCGTTAAAGCATCAACTTTGATGTACTGACTTGCTATCGATAGAAGAACAAAAATGGCAAATAAAATCAATTTACTAATAAATATCAGAGATAGTGGTATGAACAACAGCAGCCACCATTGAGAGAACCTTGGTACAAAACCCCTTTTCAGATAATCTATATTTTTGCAGGGAACGTCCCATATATTGAACTTATTTCCAACAAATATTCTGAAGTTAGTTAATACTAGGATAGAATCCCCTTTATTGTCTAAAATAATATTCTCGTATTTTTTGAGCAATTTTTCACTGGGCAGGAATTTCTCTGTTAAATCCACATAGTCAATTCTGTTAAGTTATATTTAAAACATGTTCATAAACGATTTTTGAAAGAGTGAAGTTACGAAGAGCAGATAAAGCCCTCATTATTGTAATAGTATGGAAACTCTTGATATTTTCCGTTTTGTTCTGGGAACATCAATGCTTGGTTATGGAGCTTGGACTGACCACAAAACTCGTAGAGTTCCTAATCAGACTTGGTTAATTGCAGGTACCCTTGCTTCTGTACTCCTAGCATATGAGTTAACTATCGAGGATTATCCTATTCATGTTTGGGCATTGTTATTTGCTACTGTTATTTTGTTTTACAATGCATTTGTTGATGAATATGTTCTAGACAATAACCAGATGATGCTATGGCGCTTAGCTCAGGCACTTGGAATATTAGGTGCGACTTATTTCTTAATTTCAGTTGAAAGTGAAGAAATATCTGCTGAGAACTACAAATTAGTTGATCTTGCCTCAGTTTCGATTCTTATACTTCTCATGTATGCTTGGTTCTATCTTGGACCCACAATAGGTGGTGCAGATGTGAAAGCTATAATGACAATAGGACTTGTTGCTCCATTTACGTTATCTATTGGTGACAATCCATTCACAGCTTTTGAGACACGAGGTTTTCCTTATCCATTTGTGGTTTTTATGAATTCATTGTTACTTTACCTTTTGATTCCATTAGCTTTAGCAGTTCACAATATTTCCAAAGGAAATTTTGAGAAGCCATATTTCCAGATATTTTTTGGGTCAAGGATGCCTCTAGAAAAGGCACGAGAAAGTTTTGTGTGGCCTATGCAACAAGTAATAGGAGGCAAGGTCGTTCTTGTTGCATTTGTCAAGAATAAGGAAGATTCTGAAAGCCAATGGGATATGTTAGAAGAATCTGGAATTACTGAACCATGGGTAACCTACAAAATTCCATACATTATACCTTTAGCATTAGCTTTTATTCTTTCGGCCATATTTGGTGATTTATTCTCGCATTACCTTGTAGCTCCCCTGAACTCTCTATTTAGTTAGTTCTATAAATTCACTGAGAACGGAAGCTGTAGCACCCCATATTTTCAGTTCACCAACCTTGAATATTGGAACTTTAGCTTCAAATCCTCTGAGATTCCACGTTTCGTAATACTCAGTGTCCGAATTAAGAAGTTCAGATAATTTCAAAATAAAAAAGTCCGCAACTTCGTCTTTTGATAATTTCCATTCGGGTTCTTCATCTATTATTCCTACGTAGGTTTGTACTAGATATCCTGACACCGGGACAGGTATTGGCGTTAATTTCCCGATAATTTCTATTTTCTCCGGATTTACACCGATTTCTTCCTGAGCTTCTCTGAGGGCAGTCTCCTCTAGACTTTCTTCTTTTTCTTTGGAGCCTCCAGGTAAAGCAATCTGTCCAGGATGATTTTTCACATTATCAGGCCTTTTTATCATAGGAAAACAAATTTCACCGTCTTTTTCGAACAAGACTATTAAGATTGCTGCATCTTTCAAAGAATTTAGATTTTCCTTGGATAACCAATCATTTAGAATTTGTAAATTGTCTTTTTCATCATTTACAGAGCTTACGGTCATTTTAGCCCAAGAGCTGACGCCAGGTAGCTCACCTTCCAGATTTGCCTTGATTTTATCGAGCACTTCTATTTCTCGGCAAGTTCTTCCAGAATTCGTAGGAGAAGTTCCCAGAATTTTTTAACGGATGGGATGTCTACTCTTTCATCGGGTGAATGTGGACCTTTAATCGTTGGTCCAAAGGATATCATGTCCATTCCATTGACCTTTTCACCGATCACACCACATTCTAAACCTGCATGAATGGCACAAACATTTGGCTCTCCGTCAAGTAACTCAGCATAGATTTTAGAGGTAGTTTCCAAGATTGAAGAATTCAGATTAGGTGCCCATCCAGGATAGGCCTCGTCTTGCTCGACTTTGGCACC
>CAZMPT010000106.1:0-3491 GCA_964568285.1 uncultured archaeon
TCAAATCAACTCCATATTCTCTTCCATTATTGACTGTGGTATTTGTGTCTAGATATCCATACACGTGAGCATAATCAGTTTCCTGAACATGAACTGAAACTCGCGCCTCGGCATACTCATCCTCAGCGGCGGTGTTTGGTATATTCACCATCAGGTTGAAAGTGCCAGTTTCATCAGGATCCAAATCTATGGTTGATTCACTTGTAGAAGCTGTCCAATCCTTAGGTAAAGTGCCAACCTCTATACTGAATTCTTCAGCATTGTCACCAACATTTGTGGCTTCTACTGCATATGTTATCGAATCACCACGATTTCCACTTTGGGAACTCGACTCCCGTGTGACTACATCAACCGCGTAAGTCATAGTTATTTCCAACCGTTGATCTGCACTAGCACTTGTTGTTGGTGAATTCTGTGAGGTAACAGTGACTGTAAAGTCTAGATAATCTCCCGAATAGACGCCCTGCACTGGTGCCCTAAATGTAAATGATATTGTCTCCTGAGTGCCTGAAGAAACTGTAACGTTTTCACTATCCGGCTCTCCATGCCATCCTATATCATATTCGTCGTCCCAAGCTACTGAAAGATCGTAAGTATCATCAAATGTACCTTCATTAGTAACCACAAATTCACCTTGAATCGCTTCGTTACGCGTTACGCTAAAAAGACCCTCATTACCCTCTGCGAATTCAATTGAGACCTCATAGTCACCATCACGAGAACCTCCGACATTATCCGTAAACAAAAGGTCTGAATTATCATTTGCAATGTTTTGATTGATGCCTGCAATTGGTGAAACCAAAAGTAATGCAACGAGCGATACTAATACAGAGTATGCGCCTTTGGTCATGAATTATCGATAACGTGTAAAGTTTATATAATTATTACTCGCCATTTTCTTCGTCTTTTTCACCATTATTCATCGCTTTGACAATAGAATTTACCTCTTTCTGTAGTTTGTGTATATCGTCCCTTAATTTAAGCATAGAAATCTCAAATGGAGTGAACCCTTGATTGGAAAGAGAACGTGTTGCAATAAACATCCCTAGAAGTATACCTCCCAAAACGGCTGCCAAAGAAACTGTATATACTGAAAAAGAATAGAACATAAGTAAATCACTAGCATCAAAACTTATCCATCCCATTTGAAATAAAACCAAATAAAGAAGAAATGCTAGTACTAATCCCACCGTTGCTTGGTAAGCAACAGGTGCTTTGTATACATTCATGATGCGTACTCCAGTGGGAGATTATAAGGCAACTCCCAAACATCCTCCTTTTCCTGTTCATTTTCTATGACTAGGATATCTGCCAAAAATAGCTCTTTATCAGATTCCGAAACACTGATTTTAATCTTACAAGAGTAACTCCAGTAAACCTCTTTCAAATCGGCAGTGACTGATAAATCGATATATCCCTCTGAATCTGAAATATCAGCAATTTCTGAATTGGAGAGTGAACGTTGATGGCTGAATACAGAAGTAAGTGTCTCAGAATCCTCATTAAACCCAATTGTAAAATTACCCATTTTCACACGAGGGACGGTGTACAAATAAATCCACGTAGTTTCGCCATCTGAGTCAATCTGCATAGATATTATTGTTCGGCTAGGATCTGGCTCTTGACAACCACTAAAGGCAAGCGTTGTGAGCATCAGAAATATCCCAAAGGCTCTGTACATCATAAGTATTCTAAAGATAGGGGATAATAAGAATAACCACTTGTGAAAATAAGGATAATATCAATAACTAGGTCACGTGGAGGTATTCATGCCTGCAAAAGGTTTCCAGCTGATTGCTATCGAAGCAAAGAGACATCGGAAATCTGCACCACAAAAACAAGTTAGAATTGATCATAATACTACAATTCTATCGGTGAAGAAGAAATCAAACAGCGAAATGATTATTGAATTGAGATATACTGTGTCTTACGGACTACTGGGAATAGTTCAACTAGACTGTGAAATAATCTATACAGAAGATAGAAGTATAGAAGCAGCTGTCAAAAAGTGGGAAAGTGAGCACAAATTGCCTGATAAAATCGCTGAGGCTGTACACAACAGAGCATTAGCTCAAGGTTCCTTTGAAGTCCTGAATATTGCTAAAAAAATGAATCTCCCACCTCCATTCAAAGTAGAAATACCACAAATCAAAATTGGAAAGAAAGAGGCGGAGAGTAACAAAGACAATAGTCCTGAAGTAGCATAATAATGGCAAAAATAGAGTTTGAGTGCCCGATTTGCCAAAAATCCAACAAAATTGTGATTATGGGTGATGATTCAGGTAAATTCATAAGAACATGCGTGAAATGCACTTCAAAAATTGAAGTGAAAATTGATTCTGAATTAAAATTGAAAACATCTCTGTTGGAAGGCAAAGACAAAATTCAAACGAAAACAAAATACACAAAAGAGAGGAGTACGATTCCTGAAGATTACAAAAAATACGATGGAGTACCTTTGATAGATGATAGAAACCAAAAGACAATGGTGAATATTGTTTCGATGTTGATACTGGCTGCGTCTTTAGCTGGATTTATGAATGGATTCTTCTTTCTGAATTTACCGGATGAATACCCAGATTCCGATAGTATAAGCGTTGAAATTGTTGTAAAAAATAGTACTGCTGACATAGATGGCGCATTAATCGTTGTTAATTCTGGTTTTGTAAATCAAACATACATGGGCAATGGAACTTACAACATACTCCTAAAACCTGGAAGATATGTGCTGGAAGTGTCTGCGTCTGGTCACAAAAACTCAACGATGGAAATTTATGTACCAGTACAGGATAATAATCTAAAATTAGTAGAAATTAATCAAGGAATAGATGGAATTAACCGTTTTGTTTTTGTTATGGAGGAGGGAAATGGAGAGAAAAAGCTTGAAGATAGTGTATATGTGAAAATAGCAAGATGGTGTTCAGGTATAACTTTTGTTTTCTCGGCAGTGGGAACATGGGGTGCGTGGGTGACGTATAAGCTCCAATCTTACAAGAATGCACAAATTGGAGCTTTTTTTTCTATTATAGCAATGGGGTTGCTAATTGTGGGGCCGGTACTAGGATTTGTAGCACTCATACTATTAACAAAAATCAAAAATGAATTTAACCGTTCCCTTTAATAACTAGAGCAACGCGACCATCCTGTGAAGTTGAAGGCTGGGCTTGAAGTGCATCAACAGCTTGACTGTGGGAAACTTTTCTGTAGATGTGGAAATCTGGAATCTGGCAATAATCGCAGGTTCAGGCGTGTTTTGCACCCCACATCGAGTGAAATGGGAACCATGGATGCTGCGGCTAAAGCTGAAGGAATAAGAGAATTTACATACTACAACAAAAGTTGCAATTGTCTTGTTTATACTGATGAAGAACCACCTAGAGGGCCAAACAGTAGCGCTGTAGAAATTGCCATTCAATTTGCAAAACTAGTTGATGCAAAAATTATCGAAGAAGTGCAATTTATGAGAAAAATTGTAGTTGATGGTTCCAATA
>CAZMPT010000107.1:0-3467 GCA_964568285.1 uncultured archaeon
TTGATGTCCCTGACTTCGGCAAGATGAAAGAAGGGCAGATGTTAGCTTGTATGGCTGATCCTTTCAGACATCTTGATCAAACAAAGAAAATAATCGATTCAGGAATAACCTTACTATCACTAGAAGTGATTCCCAGAAGGCTCTCAAAAGGGCAATCAATGGATGTCAATTCTAGCCAGGACAATCTCTCTGGGTACAGAGCTGCATTGGTAGGATCTCAACATATCACAAAAATGGTACCTATGATGATGACGTCTGCAGGTACTGTGAAACCGGCGAAATTTGTCATCCAAGGTGCTGCTGTAGCTGGCTTACAAGCGATTGCCACAGCTAAAAGATTAGGCGGAGCTGTTCATGCAATTGACGTAAGACTAGCTGCCAAACAGGATACAGAAAGTTTAGGGGCAAAATTCATTGATGTTCCTGGTTGGAAAGACGCAGAGAGCTCGAGCGGACATGCTTCGTTATTTACAGATAAGAATTTACAAGAAGCATTTGACAATGCTTTGATGAATACTGTAAAAGATGCGGACGTTGTGATAACAACCGCAAGATTATTTGGTTCAAACGCGCCAAAATTGTTCTTTGGTAAAGAGATGAACGAAAAAATGACCAAGGAAATGAAACAAGGATCTGTTATAGTTGACATGAATAGTGATACTGGTGGGAATATTGTAGGTAGTGTTGAAGGTGAAATCATAGAGAAAGATGGAGTGACTATTGTTGGAATACCTATGCTCTGTCGCACAATACCGAACACAGCATCCATGCTTTACTCAAATAATGTTACCAATTTTGTAACGGTTCTGGTTGATGATGGAAAACTTGTGATAAATCAAGATGAGCAGGTTCTAACTGGTGATGATGGTGGAATATCTGCAGGATACGGAGGTATCTTGATTGCCGAGAGCGGAAAGATACATGAAAACCACACCAAACTTGTGGAGGCGATGAAATAATGGAATTAGCAACATTGATTGCGGCGATTACAATATTTGTTCTCGCCATTTTCCTTGGATTTGAACTGATTACAAAAGTTCCTCCAACACTTCATACGCCCCTTATGTCTGGAGCAAATGCAATCTCTGGAATTACCGTTGTTGGAGCTCTATTTGCAAGCAATGTTGCTTCTGACACAGGGAATTATCCATTAGCAGCTTGGTTAGGATTCTTTGCACTAGTTTTAGCTACAATAAATGTAGTTGGAGGATTTGCGGTCACCAATCGGATGCTGAATATGATTGCAGGTAAGAGGAGGAAAAAGTAGATGGATATTGCCGATGAAACTTGGGATATTGGCTATCTTGTAGCTTCTATTTTATTCATATTAGGATTGAAAAAACTGGGTCACCCAAAAACTGCACCAACGGGCAACCTCTATGGTGCGATGGGAATGTTAGTAGCTGTTGTTGTAACTGTAGCTCAGATAAATTTCGGCGAAGGAATTGAAGGTGTTGTACTAATCCCTGCTGGACTGCTTCTTGGTGCTTTGATCGGTTACACAATGGCTGTAAGAGTCCAAATGACAGGAATGCCTGAGATGGTGGCGTTGTTCAACGGCTTTGGTGGAGCTGCAAGCGCACTTGTTGCTGCATCCGAAGTATTCAGAATGATTAATAATGGGACAATACCAAATGATGAACTGACTTTCCATGTTGCTTGGATAGCGATTGGCCTTTCAGCATTGGTTGGATGGATGACACTGACTGGAAGTTTGCTTGCCATGATGAAACTAAAAGGTGGTGTTGAGATATTTGGAAAATGGTATCGAACTCCTACGTGGGGACCTGAATGGCTTAACTGGGTCAAGGGACTGTTACTGATTGGAATCGTTGGACTAATCTATATGTCACTTGAATACCCTGAGAATCAGGATTATGTCAAAGGAATTATCGCTCTGTCTTGTATACTAGGTATTCTGTTCGTGCTACCTATAGGTGGTGCAGACATGCCTGTAGTTGTCAGTTTGTTGAACTCACTATCTGGTATTGCGGCTGCATTCACAGGTTTCATCATAGGCAATAATGTTCTGATAGTTGCTGGGTCTATGGTTGGTGCTGCTGGTCTGATTCTAACCAACATTATGTGTAAGGCGATGAATCGACAACTGATTGATGTTCTATTCAAGTCCTTTGGAGGATCAGACAAAGAAACTGTAACCCGTACCAAGGTTGGCTCTGATCCAGAAGAAGTTGCAATGATATGTGATGGTATCTCAAAATGTGTTATCATACCTGGATATGGAATGGCCGTCTCTCAGTGTCAACACCAAGTCAAAGAATTTGGAGACATTCTGGAAGAGATGGGATGTGAAGTAAAATACGGAATCCATCCAGTTGCAGGAAGAATGCCTGGCCACATGAATGTGTTGCTAGCTGAGGCAAATGTACCATATGAAAAATTGATTGAAATGGAAGACATTAACTCAGAAATGGGCGAATGTGATGTAGCGCTGGTCGTAGGTGCAAATGACACTGTGAATCCAGCTGCAAGAACTGGAGAAGGACCTCTTGCTGGAATGCCAATAATCGATGCTGACAAGGCTAGGGTTGTTGTTATGGTGAAGAGATCACTATCAGTGGGATATGCTGGAGTTGACAATGATTTATTCTACGAGGACAAGACCATGATGTTGTTTGGTGATGGAAAAAAGATGATGACTGAATTAGTATCTTCCATGAAAGAGCTTTAGGATAGATATTATTTAGAAAGGCAAACTGAATAATTCATGGTTTATGAATATCTAACTATTCTTCTAACATTCGTTAGCGCTATTCTAGGGATACTGCTTTTGTTGGAAAAGAAAGAACGAAAAAAGGATTCTAGAAAACACGCCGATTATAAAAAAAGACAAAATAGGGGGCAACGAGGTAAAATTAAAGGGGAATATACGGAGATTCTTCTACCATGGGCTAAAAAGGAAACGGGTTGTAACGGCTCTGAACTACATCATCTTGGCAAACCAGTAGACTTCATAGGTTTTGAGGGAAAAGACGATCCTAAAACTGATATCCAAATTAAATTTATTGAGGTTAAGAGTGGGAAATCACCTTTAAGCCATGACCAAAAAAGAATAAAAGAGGCTGTAAACAAGAAGAATATAGAATGGTTGACTATAAGGATTAATCCAAAAGAAGCCCTACAATCCGTAGACGTAAAAATTGAAGCATGAGAATTATATTAGTTGAACCACAGCATCCGGGAAATGTAGGGGCTGTCGCACGAGCGATGGTGAATTTCGGAATAGATGATCTAGCCTTGGTCAAAGGATGTGAAATTGATGATGACGGATATGCAAGATCGAAATCAGGAAAAACTATTCTTGAAAACTTGTCACGATTTGATACCTTAGAAGAAGCACTAGCAGATTGTGACGTAGCTATTGCTACTAGTGGAATAAAACCTGAAGGCGACAAAAGATGGTTTAGAGTACCAAAGAATGTCAAGGAATTGCCTGACATAATCAA